>JBBQML010000500.1:0-4513 GCA_038328885.1 Verrucomicrobiota bacterium
TCCCACTGTTCGCGGGAACGTCGACTATCAGGACTTCGAAAGGGATTTGCTGCGCATGGATCAGATCCTCGAGCTTGGCGGGGTTGAGGACCTGTTCGTCGACCTGAGCCTGAAGCGATGGCTGGCTGGGTCCGGCAAGCGGGTGTGGCAAGCCTCCGAGCCGGGTGTCGAGTGGTCGCGCGTCACCGTGGACCTCACCCGGCTGGCAGGAGAGGCGCGGACGCTGGAGTTCCGCTTTGAATCCGAAGCATCCGTCACGGCCATCGGCTGGTTGGCCAACGACAATTATTTCTCCCCGGGGTGGGGAATAATAGTTGTCGTTCTACGGATCAGCGCCTTCATCGAGCGGCACCAGACGGACGAGATCGAGAAGGTCCTCCGCCACCGCGGGCTGTGGGACGACGCCTCGGCCCGCGGCCCGCCAACGACGGCAGTGTCGGTTGGGGGCTGAAACAGAAGCCAGGGAGGACCCGGTGGGGAGGATCGCCCCTCGTCGCCCAGGCCGGGGCGAGGCAGAAGAGGCCCTCCGCCGCGCCCTGCGGGCACGGCGGCGCTGTACTTTGGAGCGAAGCCGCCGAGTCGGAATGGGCGGACCGGATCGTTTCCCTGCCGAGGACGTAGCCCGACGCAGCGCTGGGGGCGAAGGCAAACCGGTGGGACCGGGAAGAAGGCGCGCGGGATTCTGTTACATCCGGGTGTGATAGCGTTTTGGAAGTGCTTGCGGGAGAAAAGTTAAGCGCTTATGAAAGTTTCCGTGTGAAGGAAGTACTCTGCCGCTGAGCTAAGCGCGCATCAACCGTCGACACAATCACTTGCATCCATAAGCAGGACTGAAGTGTGACACTTGGCGGGCCGAAGTGTGACAATTTGAACTCGTCCCACCGCGCCGTGCCTGCGACGTCTAGCGGCCGAAACGCTACGTGGGCTCGATAGGCACGGCAATGCCTTTTGGCCTGCTTTCGCTCGCGATATCTGCGGCCCGGAACCGCTCGTCACGGACACGACGAGGTCTGGGCAATGACAATTATTCTTCGCTGGTGAAAAACGATCGTCACTGCACAGAGGCCCCCCCAAGGACAGCGCGTCGCTGTTGTCCATCCCGGTAGGCAATTCTCCCGGACCCGTTGCGTTCCCAGACCGGCCTTGACACCTTCGGGTCCCTCGGTACGTTGAATCCCGATGGATTCTACAGTCTACAGCGTTTCCGATGCCCAGGCGCAGTTGCCGAGCTTGCTGCGCCGACTCGACAGTTTCGCCATCGCCAAGCACGGGAAGACTGTCGGGTTCTACGTGTCGCGCGAGAAGATCGCCGCGATCCTCGAGACCCTGGAAGTCATGGGGAATCCGGAGGCCATGAAAGCCATCGCCGAATTCCAGTCCGGCAAGACGGAGTTCGTCGACGTCGATGAAGTCGTGCCATGACCACGCGTGTCAGGCTGGCGAGGCAGGTGGTCGATATCCTTGAAACGCTGGCGCCCGAACCCCGGCGTGCCCTCCGACTGGGGATCAAGAGCCTGCCGAAGCGGAACGTCCGGATGCTCGAAGGCAAACTGTCGCGGTTCGCCCGATTGCGGGTGAAGGGTTTCCGCGTGATCTACAGCGAGCGCCTGGAACATGGCGAACGCGTGTTCTACTGTCTCTTCGCCGAACGCCGATCCGTTGTCTACGATCTGTTCGAACAACTCGCCGCCGACGATTTCCTCGAGGAACTCGGGCAGGACGGATGAACCGTTGGGCGCAGGCACTCGGCCGATCGCTCCGCCGCAACCCCGAAACTCTTGCGGCTCGATGCTACCCGGAACGCGCCCCCCGCGATTCCCGGAAACTCGACGACCAGCCAGGACCGCTTGCGCGTGGGCGACCAGACGTTGACCGTGCCGCGCTACGGCGGCGTGCTGGTCTGGCCGGACCAGTTGCGCCTGGTGTTCACCGACACCGAGGTGCTCTGGCTCATCATCGGCGGGCCGGAGGAGCTGGAACTTCCGCAAGGCTCAAAGTCCCAGATGGATCTCTCGCTCATCTATCCAGCTGACCCGAAGCAATTGCCCAAGGAACTCGCCGGCGTGGCGTGGCCGCCGAAGAGTTGAGCGACGGTATCCGGTCGACAGAGCACAACCCCGTCGAAGGACCCGGTATCGGCCAAGCCGGAGGTGATCGGGGTGCCGAAAGTGACTCCTCCGTCCTCGGAGAGGTGCAGGTCGACTAACCGCACCGGCGCAACGCCGTCGGAAATCCAGCCAATCCGGTTGGTCTCCCCGGGCCGAAGGGTTTCCCCACCCCGGCAGGTTCGGAGATGGACGGCCGGGTGGCTGCCGTTCCGGGGCTTGGGCACCGGGAGCGACAGACAATGGAGACCGCCGCTGCCGGCCACCAGGGCGTCGGCCTCGATCGTCACGACGGTTGCCCGCGGTCGGGCGCCCTCCCAGGCGGCCACCGCCCTGGGGTTCAGCGTCTCCAACCCGGGGCGCGAAAAGGTCGGAACCAGGATCAGGTTGTTGCAGAGAATCACATTCACGTACGAGTAGCATTGGAGCAGCGGCGTACTCCACGCCGGAGCCCGGTGGACCGCATAGCCCCGGTCCCCGAGGTTCGCCGCAGCCTCGTCGGCGACCCGTTCCGGCTGGGTGCCCCGTGGGTTGGGCCATTCGGCGATCATCACCTCGCGATCCCCGAAGATCTGCATCCACACGTCGAGGTGATCGGTGCCATCCCACCCTCCCATCGGATGAAAGGTGGTCTGGACCTCGAGGTAGTCGGACCAGCGCTCGCCGATGCGGGTCTCGTTCAGCGACGGGTTCAGTTGGTTCACGAGCCGCGTCGCGTGGGCATCACCCACGGCGGAAACCTGGAAGTTCCCGCCGCTGTGGAAGAGAGGGATCTCGTGGAGGGGTTGCCTCGAGGTCTCGGCCCAGCGACGCGCCAGGGCGAAAGTCATGGGGCCGAAAGAAGTCGTACGTATGACCCACCAGGGCGCGACAGTCCCCCTCGTAGATGGGATGCGGGCCGTAATCCCGCACCCAGGGGCTGTCCAGTCGATGGTGGAGAAAGCGCAAGCGATCGCGATTCGCGCCGGCGGCTGCCATACGCGCGGTTGCCTCCTCCTGCCCGGCGGCGTTCTCAACCACCACCCACAGGTCGGCGTCGCCAACCGTCGTCACCTGCGCCGCCACCCGGGCGAGTATGGGATAGAGGCTGGGCGCGACCTGCCACGCCACCAGGATCGCGCTCACCGACTCCTAGTCCGCCACGCAATGAATCGGCGCGACGGGCGGACGAGTGGTATTGAGCGCCAACCGTTCCTGGGCGGCGCCGGCCCCCAGGGAGATGAAGGCGCCGATCCAAGCCAGTCCCCGTGCCAGCCCCTGGCCCGGGTCGGTCGCCCTCACCCCGCAAACGGAGACAAGTCTCCACATACTCCATGGGGCACGGCCCCGTGGTCGGCTCAGGGATCGGGCGGACGCCCTTCCACCTGGTAGCCACGGGTCCACTCGGGTGGCGACGGCAACGGTTTGACCACGTCCCCATACCCCTTCAGCCCGTCCCTCCACTCCCAGTCTGTTACCCGGCGAAGGGGCATTCCCACTGTCTCGAACTCGTAATGGCTCAGGACCGGTCCGGCAAAAACCATGGGCTGTCCCCCCAATTCCGCCACGATCAGCAACAAGTCGACGCGACCGACGGCCTGGTGCAGGACGCCTCCCGGAACGCCGTCCTCATCCCACCAGACGCTGTCGTAAACCAGGTTGCCCAGCGCCCAGGCGTCCAAGGCAAGCCGCTGCCCCAGCACCGCGAACGTGCGGAGCAACTGGATTCGCTCGGGCCCAAGGGGTGAGACGAACAAGTCGCTCCGGATGTGCTGCGCCCCGATCTCGCCCCGAAGCAGGTCGGCCTGCAGCCGTTCGATGGTCGCCAGGTCGGGGATGTCCCTCAGCGAACGGATGTTGGCCGCGGCGAGGACCCCGCCCAACTGCGGCAGCGTCATCGAGTCCGACCAACCGCCGAACGCGGCAATGACGCGATCCATCGCCCCCCAGGCGTCGCGCTCTTCGCAGACGTTCCACAGGTGCCAAAGCACCACCGCGATGCCGGTCTCACGGGGAGACACCGGGGCGGGCGGGCTGCCCGGACAACGACTCACATTCGTGCCGGCGAGCATGAGATCGATCCGCCCCAGCCACATCATGGCCTGGAAATAGCGCCTCAGGTCCTCACTCTGCTCATAGTGCCCGCGAGGCGCGAACTGGCTGAAGTCAACTGTCCGGCATTGACCACCAAGGAAGTCCGGCACTCCGCCCAATGCCTCCGCTCTCACGGAGGCCAGCGTGGTCGCCACCCTCCGGTCTTGCCCGAGAACCGATGCCACGGAATTGCCCGCTAGCAGGGACCGCGCGACGGCGAGAAAGAAGTCGGCATCCTCCAGGCTCGCCCGCAGCGGCCCGGTGCCGGCCTGAACCCATGCCGCCGGAAGCTGGCCGGCCATGGAGTTCAGCAGTCGAACGAGGGTGGGGCGCAG
>JBBQML010000501.1:0-4513 GCA_038328885.1 Verrucomicrobiota bacterium
CCCGCCCCCGCTCCCGCTCCCGCTCCCGCCGCCGTCACCGCCGCCGCGACCGACCCCACCCCGGCCGCCCTCGAACCTCTGCTGACGCTCCACGCCCTCGAGAAGCGCCATATTCTAAGCACGCTCGAGCAGTGTCACAACAACCGGACCCAGGCGGCGCGCCTCCTCGAAATCAGCGTGCGCACCCTCCGCAACAAACTCCACGAGTACGGCGCGGCCCCGGCGGTCACCGGCGAACCCGACCCCGAGGACCCGGCCCCAGCCGTGGTCGAGGTCAAAGGCGGCTGAGCCACGGATTCCATCGTGGCGTCGCTCCGTGACGCCCTGGACTTTGGCCATTTCCTTGGGAGTGATCCCTGGCTTGCAGGTGTCGCGGAGCGACTATCCCGACGCTCGCCTTGACGCCCGGCGCTGAATCGCCGCACCACGGCCCCCCCTCGCCCGCTCGGATCTGTCGCTCGGAAGGTAGGGTGCGGACTTCAGTCCGGCCCATACCCGCCGATATAGGGTCTACTATGAGCCCTGACGGACCAGCAGCCTCCGCGCTTCGGAGGAAACTCGGGTGATCGCGGATGCCCACATCCCCGATCTGATCCGGCAGGTCCGCCATCTGGCGGGGTTGACCCAGGAAAAGTGCGCGGCACGCCTGGGCGTCACGTTCCCCACGCTCAACCGCTGGGAGAACGGTCACGCCAAACCCTCCCCACTCGCCCTGATGCAGATCGAGAGGCTGATGCGCGAACTTGGCGACGAGGGGCGTGCGCTGGCCGACGAACTCCTCCGCAGGTCGGGCAGACCATGATCGCCCCCCGGCCCACGCCCCTGGTGCTGGTGGTGGACGATGATCCCACCACGGGTCGCACCCTGCGTAGCATCCTCACCCGGGCGGGTTTCCGTTGCGTCGTGGCGACGGACGTCGCGAGCGCCCTCCAGGAGGTCGCTCAAAGCCGGCCCCACCTGATCCTGTTGGACGTCAACCTGCCCGATGGCAGCGGTTTCGACGTCTGCCGAGCCCTCCAGGCGGATGCCGCAGGCGCCAACACGCCGGTCCTCTTCATCTCCGCCAGCGACGACACCGCAACCAAGGTTCGGGGGTTTGAGGCCGGCGGGGTCGACTTCATCACGAAACCCCTGGCGGCAGCCGAGATCGTCGCCCGCGTGAGTACACACCTCCGACTCAGGCAGGCCCAGGAACGACTGGTCGAACTCCAGGCCGAGCAGATCGGCCGACTCGCCGGCGCCCAGGAAACCCTGATGCCCAGCCCGGACGAATGCCCCGACGCCGGCTTCCAGGTTTCCCTCCAGCAAATCCTCCAGGCCGGGGGTGACTTCTACGATGTCATCTCCGTCGGCAACCAACTGGTCGACTACATCGTCGCCGACGCCAGCGGCCACGACCTCGCCGCCTCCTTCTGGACCGCAGCCCTGAAGACCCTCCTCACCGAGTATGCCACGCCAGCCAGCCAACCTCGGGAGGTGATGCAGTCCATCAACCGGGCGCTGTGCCGGATTCTGCCGGAGGGCAGCTACTTCACGGTGCTCTACGCCCGCTTGAACCGGCTCACGAACCACCTGTCCTTCGTCAATGCCGGCCATCCCCCGGCCCTGGTGGTCGATGGTCGGACCCGCGAACTGCGCGTCGTCAACCTGGAAAGCGACGTGGCGGGTGCCTTCCCCGATGCTTCCTTCGCCACCGCCGACCTCAAGGTCCGGCCAGGCGACCGGTTCTTCCTCTTCTCCGACGGTTTGATCGAACAGAACGGCCCCCGTCAGTCGGGCCTCCAGCACCTCTCTGAAGCCTGCCGCGCCCGGCACACGGAACCCCTCGACCAGGCGGTTCACTCCATTCACCGATCGGTGGTGAACGGCGCCCAACCGCTGGACGACATCCTGCTCCTGGGGGTCGAGGTATGAAGCCCCGCGCCACCCTCGTTCTCAGCCTGGGTTCGCGACTCGCCGAGGTGGACGCCGCCTGCCTGGCGCTGCGGTCGTTCCTCGCCTCCCACGAGCACACCGCCAACGCCTTCCTCGTCGAGCTGAGCGCCCGGGAATGCCTGAACAACGCCATCCTGCACGGCAACCGAGCGCAGCCAGGAAAGAAAGTCCACTTCCACGCGCGCGTCGGCCCGCGCTGGCTGCGCCTCCAGGTCACCGACCAAGGCCCCGGCTTCGCCTGGCGCCGCCGCGGTCCTCTCCCCGACCCGGAGGCCAACGGCGGACGGGGACTCGCCATCATCCATCTCCACGCCGATCGGGTCGCCCACAACCGCCCCGGCAACCAGATCACCCTCTGGTTCCCAAGACCCAGCAAAGCTCCGTGGCACCGTCCATGAACGCCTACACCATCCAGCAAAACCCCGACCGAACCTGTAGTGTCGCCCTCGCCGGCGACCTGACCGCCTCCACGGTCCCCGCCCTGCAGGCCGAACTCCGACAGCAACTGGCCGAGAACATCGAGGAAGTGGTCTTCGATCTCGCGAACGCCACCATGCTCGATTCCAGCGGCATCGGGCTCCTCATCGCCTGCAGCAACAGCCTCGCCCGCAAGAATGGCCGCGTCCGCGTCAGCAACGCCTCGCCCGATGTGCTGCAACTGCTGCAGAGCATGCGGTTGGTCAAACGGTTGAACGCCACGGGCCGCACCGCCTAGGAGATCACTATGGACGACGAACTGCTCAACGAGTTTATCAACGAGTCGCGGGAACACCTCGCCACGATAGAGGCCGATCTCCTGGCCATCGAGTCGGGCGGAGCCGACATCGACGAGGAGCTCGTCAACAAGGTGTTCCGGGCCGCCCACTCCCTCAAGGGCGGCAGCGGTTTCCTCGGCCTCACCAAGGTCAAGGAGCTCGCCCATAAGGCCGAGACCGTCCTCGACATGCTCCGCGCCCGGCGCATGACGCCCAATGCCGAGGTCATCAACGTCCTCCTGGCCGCCTTCGACAAGCTCCGCGAGATGATCAACGCCCCGACGGAGAGCGATCAGGCGGACATCGACGATCTCGTCGTCGGCCTCGTTGGCCTGGCCTCCTCCTACCTGGCCCCCGACCAGAAGGCGTCCCTCACCGCCAACGTCTCCCTCCATGCCGAGGGCGAGAAGCGCGAAGTCTCCGTCGCCCAGGTCGACCTCGAGCGCGCCCAGCGCTCCGGCCAGTGCATCTACTGCGTGAGCTATGACCTCATTCACGACGTCGAGAAGAAGGGCCTGAACCTCCTGCACGTGTTCCGCGACCTCGCGCAAACGGGGGAAATCCTGGACTGCGTGTTCGATCTCGAATCGGCCGGGACGCTCGACGATCCCATCGGCAACCAGCTCCCCTTGCGCCTGGTCCTCGCCACCACCCTGGCCTCGCACCTGATGCCGGACCTGCTCGCGGTCCCGGAGGAGAAAATCAAACTCCTGTTCGACCCGTTCGCACGCAAGGCAGCAGACCCTCTCCCCGCCCCGTTGATCGTCGCGGATCCGCTTCCGGCCCCCCCCCCAGCGTCCCCGGCTCCGAGTCCCCACTACCCCTCCGCGCCCGTCTCCCATCCCTCACGCCCGCCAGGAACCGACCCCGGACCGACCATGCCCACCCTCCGCCCGGATCGTTCGGCCCTTGCGCCACCGGTCACCGAGTCCTTCGAGGAATTCGAAAAGCCAGCCTCCGCCCCGGCGCCGGGCTCGGCGACCAGCCGCCCATCCCCCACAGAAGCCCCCTCGGCCGGCGCTTCCACGAACCGGGACGAAACCCTCCGCGTGAACGTCGCCCTCCTGGAGAGCCTCATGAACCTGGCCGGGGAACTCGTGCTCGGCCGCAACCAACTGCGCGCCGCGATTGCCCGCAACGACGCTCCCGCCCTCCAGACCGCCGACCAGCGACTCAACCTGGTCACCAGTGAACTCCAGGACGCCATCATGCGGACCCGGCTCCAGCCGATGGGCAATGTGCTGGGCAAATTCCCGCGCCTGATTCGCGACCTGGCCAAAGCCCTGCACAAGGAGGTCAATCTCGACATCCGCGGCAACGAAGTCGCCCTGGACCGAAGCCTGATCGAAGGCCTCTCCGACCCGCTCACGCACATGGTGCGGAACGCGGTGGATCATGGCATCGAAACCCCGGAGGTCCGCCTCCGCGCCGGCAAACCCAGCACCGGCACCCTCCGCATCGAGGCCCGCCACGAAGCCGGCCAGGTGGTCGTCGAGATCTCCGACGACGGCAAGGGCATCAACCCCCAGAAGGTCGCCGATGCCGCCGTCGCCAAGGGCCTCCTCACCCCCGAACGCATCGTCGGCATGACCGAAGCGGAGAAGATCGCCCTGATCTTCCTGCCCGGTCTCTCCACGACCGAAAACGTCACCGACGTCTCCGGCCGCGGTGTCGGCATGGACGTGGCGAAAACCAACCTGGACCGCCTGGGCGGCAAGGTCGAAATCCAGTCGGTGGTGGGCAAGGGCTCGGTGTTCCGGATCAAGATGCCCCTCACTCTGGCCATCATTCCCTCGCTGATCGTCTCGGTGGGCGAGGCCACC
>JBBQML010000502.1:0-4506 GCA_038328885.1 Verrucomicrobiota bacterium
CCAGCCCGACCCGGCTCGGCCCCGCCGGGTTCGGGCCCGATCATCGATGTCTGATCACCCGAGGCGGTAGCTCGCCCGCCGCGTCGCAACCCCTCGCGCCAGGAATCCGCGCTCGAAGTCGGTCGTCACCGCCGACAGCTCAGGGGGCGGGGATTCCTCCGTGAAACCCGGCGCCCCCCCGAAGACCGTCCGCATCTGCTCGAAGTAGTCCGCATCGTCGGTCCGCAGGTGGACCCGCCCCCCCGGCACCAGGACCCCCGCGGCCAGGCCCGGGAACCGCTCGCCCACCAACCGGTTCTTGCGGTGCCGGCGCTTGGGCCAGGGATCCGGAAAATAGACGTGGATGGCCTCGGCGCCCTCCACCGGCAGGAGGTACTCGAGGCAATACGCCGCCTCGATCCGCAGGCCGCGGACGTTCGTCAGTCCGGCTCGCTGGGCCTTGCGGTCCAACTTGCGGATTCGCCCCAGCAAACGCTCCACCCCGAGAAAGTCCCGCTCCGGGTGCTCCCGCGCCCAGGCGACGAGAAACGAGCCATCGCCACTCCCCAATTCCACCTCAACCGGAGCCGTGCGGCCAAAGACCCCGGCCCATTCGAGCCGGACGAACCAGGACTCCGGCCGATGGAGGAACCGGCCGGGCTGAACCTCCACCCGCGCCGCCACCCCACCCTCCTCCCGAGGCCCGGCCACTGGATTGCTGCTCATCATAGGTCTGCAAATGCCTGACCCGGACCTTGATTGAACGGCCGGCGTCCCGCCAGTCTCTCACCTGAGTCGTTTCCGCACGATGACGAACCCTGACGCAACGAATCCACCGCTGCCCCCCGGCCCGGCCGAAGAACTGGCCGTCATTTGGCGTGCTCTGCCCTTCAAGCTCCTGCTGCTGGGCATAACGGCCGCCTGGTTCGCCCTTTTTCACCTGCTGGGCAATTCCACCTTCGGCTACGTCGACTCGGCGTCGCTCTTCGGCTGGCTGAACTACTCCTATGCTCAGTCCCAGGACGACGAACTGGGGCGCTACGTCCCGTTCCTCGTGCTCGGACTGTGCTGGTGGAAGCGGGATGAATTGGCGGCGGTGCCCAAACAACCCTGGGTAGGCGGGCTGGTTCTCATGGGGTTCGCACTCCTGCTGCACTTGCTGGGCTTCCGGATCCAGCAGACCCGCCTCAGCGTCGTGGCGTTTTACCTGGGCCTCTACGGGCTGGTGGGAGCCTTCTGGGGCTGGCGGTTCCTCCGGGCCGTCTTCTTCCCCTACTTCCTCTTCGCCTTCTGCCTGCCCGTAGGGACCCTGGCGGATGCCCTCACGCTTCCCCTGCGGATGATCGCCACCAGCATCACGGCAACCATCAGCCAGTACGGACTGGGCGTGCCCCTGGTGCGCAACGGCACCCAGATCTTCGATGCCGGGGGAACCTTCCAGTACGAGGTCGCCGCCGCCTGCGGCGGCTTGCGCAGCCTCACCGCCACCCTCGCGCTGGCCTGCCTCTACGCGTTCATGAACCTCGAGCGCCCCTGGAAACGCATCGTCGTCATCCTCTCCGCCTTCCCCCTGGCCATCGCCGGCAACGTCCTCCGCCTCACCCTCATCATCCTCGCGGCCGAGGCCTTCGGACAGGAGGCCGGAAACTGGGTCCACGACAATGCCGTGTGCAGCCTGCTCCCTTACGTGCCGGCCTTTCTCGGCTTGGGAGCCCTCGGCTCCTGGCTCCGTGAAACCACGCCCGAAGCCCCCACCCCACCCCCGTCCCCCGCCCCCGCATGAAATCCACCAAACCGGGGTGGACCACCGCCGCCACCCTCGGACTCATCGCCGTCGCGGCCGCGACCTTGCTCCACTTCCGCTCCGACCAGCACCTCGGCTCCCCGGGGCTCCGGCTTACCGACCTGCGGCTGCAGGACGAGCAGGGCACCTTCGTCACCACCAACAGCATCTTCCTGCCCGAGCGCGTGCTCGACTACGGTTCCGAGCTCCAGGCGGTCCAACAGGTCGAACTGAAGGTGCTCCCCCCGGATACCACGTTCGGGCGGCGTCTCTACCAGGCGGCCAGCGATGGCTACCAGGTGCAGGTCTCCGCGGTCATGATGGGCACCGACCGCACCAGCATCCACAACCCCGAGTTCTGCCTCCCCTCGCAGGGCTTCCAGATCCTGGCACGAAGTGACCGGCGCATCGTGATTGAGAAACCGCATCGCTACGAACTGCCCGTCATGCGCCTGGATGCGGCCCGGGAGGTGCCCGATGGCAAAGGGGGGCGCGTCCGCCAGGGAGCGGTCTATGTCTACTGGTTTGTCTCTGGCTCACGCCTCTCGAACGACCACGCCCAGCGGATGTGGTGGCTGGCCCTCGACCTCGTGCGCCAGGGGGAATTGGGTCGCTGGGCGTACATCGGAGTCCTGGGCGCTTGCGTCCCCGGTCAGGAGGACCTGGCCTATGCCCGCCTGGAATCGCTGATTCGGCAGACTGTCCCCGAATTCCAACTGACCACGCCTTCCGCCCCACCCCTCGCCATGGCCGTTTGGCCAGCCGACCATTGAAGTCCTCGGCAGCCCGGGTCTAGTCTCGCCTGCTCCACGGCGTCTCCCAACCGATCGTCATGCTCCGTCGCCAGAGGCTGATTCGGAATCGCATCCACAAGGTGGTGGACGCGGCAATCTTTGCCCTGGGCTTCTACGCCGCCTTCGCCCTCCGCTCCAATGCGGAGGCCATCGGGCCCTGGCTGGTGGTGTTTTTCGGCCTGTTCGGCGGCACCCCCGACATCCAGCCTTACACGCACTATTTCTGGTACATCGTGTTCACCATCCCCGCCGCGATGGTGCTCCTCGGGAGCTCCGGGTTCTACAGCCGCCCCCTCGTCCCCTCCCGGTGGGGCAGCGCCGCCGCGGTTTTCAAGGTCTGCACCATCCTCACCATCGGCCTGATCATCGTCACGTTCCTCAGGCGGGAAGACATGTCGCGCGCCGTCGTGATCCTCTTCGGCTTCTTCAGCTTTGCCCTGATGATGGTGAAGGAGGAAATCGTCCGTTCCTGGATCCGCAGCGGCCTCGAAAAGGGCCAGTTCGAACGGCGCCTGGTCCTGGTCGGCACCAGCGAGGACACCAGCGGCCTGCGGGAAGAACTCGCCCAGCGCGAACGCCACGGAATCCGCATCCTGGCCGAACTCGACGTCAACGAGGCGTCGGTGGATGATCTGGTCGGTATCCTCCATGAACACTCCGCCAATGGCGTGATCCTGGCCGCCCGACACACCTTCTTCGGCCAGTTGGAGAAGGTCATCCAAGCCTGCGAACTGGAGGGCCTCGAGGTCTGGCTCCTGGCCGACTTCTTCAAGACCCAGATCTCCCGCACCAGCGTCGACGATTTCTACGGACGACCGATGATGGTGTTCCGGTCCACCCCGGACGCCCCCTGGGAAGCCGCCGCCAAGCAGGTGATCGACGTCCTCGGCGCCGTCGGTCTGCTCCTCCTCTGCTCGCCCTTGATGATCGCGGCCGCCACCGCGGTGAGGATCACCTCGCCCGGCCCCGTCATCTTCCGACAGCAACGCAGCGGGCTGAATGGCCGTCCGTTCACCATGTACAAGTTCCGGACCATGGTGACCGACGCGGAGCAGCGCCAGCAGGAGCTCGCCGCGTTCAACGAAATGGAGGGCCCGGTCTTCAAGGTGAGCCGCGACCCCCGGATCACCCCCGCGGGCCGCCTCCTGCGGAAATTCAGCCTCGATGAGTTCCCCCAGCTTTTCAACGTGCTCCGCGGCGAAATGAGCCTGGTCGGCCCCCGACCCCTGCCCGTCGACGAAACCCGCCGTTTCGACGACCTCGCCCACCGCCGCCGCCTCAGCGTCAAGCCTGGCCTCACCTGCCTCTGGCAGATCAGCGGCCGCAACAACGTCACCGATTTCCGGGAATGGGTCCGGTTGGATCTCGAGTACATCGACAACTGGTCTTTGTGGCTCGATTTGAAGATACTCGTCCGGACGGTCCCGGTCGTGCTCCTCGGGAGCGGTGCCAAATAGCCAGCCGACCGGGCACCGCAGGTGAATACGGTACCGGTCCGCATACGTCAGCCATGGGAAACCCGATGTCGAAGGCCAGACTCCTTGCCGCGGCGTGTGTACTCGCCGGCGGAGTTCTGCTGCTTGCCGGCGTGATCATCCCGGCGCACTTCCGCGCCACCAACGAGGCGGTGCTCGCCATCGCCGGCGAAGGCACACCCCAGCTCCTGCAAGCCGCCGACCGCCTGCTGGAGGAACGCCGCACCGGCCCTGCCCGCCTGATCCTACAGGCCGCCGCCAGGTTTTCTCCCGCCGCCGTCGAGGAACGTCAGGCCCGCATTGACGAGCTGACCCGGTCGCATCCCGCCGAATACCGGTGGGGCGGCCCCGCGGAGTGGCTGGACCAGGCCCTGGGCGGGTTGGTGCCGGGCGGCACCAACGACAGCCCCACGGTCCATGGGTGGCTACGGCGAGCCGACGTCCCCGAGGCCCGGCGCCGCCCCCCATCCCCCCG
>JBBQML010000503.1:0-4504 GCA_038328885.1 Verrucomicrobiota bacterium
GGTGGCCAAAGCCGTCGCTGAGGCCACCCGCCGGGGAGCCAAGTCCATTATCGGCGGTGGCGACAGCGTCAAGGCCATCAACCAGGCCAAGCTCGGTGATCAGATCACCTTCATGAGCACTGGCGGCGGGGCCAGCCTCGAGTTCCTCGAGGGCAAGGTGCTGCCCGGCGTCGCCGCCCTGCAGGACAAGTAACCCACGTAACCCGCCCCGCCCCCGCTGCGCGCATCCCTCTATTCAAGGATCTAGGAGATACCATGGTTAAAGACCGCAAACTCATCATTGCCGGGAACTGGAAGATGAACAAAACGGCCGCCGAAGCGCTGGATCTCGTCAACGGGATCAAACGCGAGGTGGCCAGCGTCAAGGAAGTCGACATCGTCGTCTGTCCCCCCTTCACCGCGCTCGCGGGCGTTTCGGAGGCGCTCCTCAATTCCAACATCAGGCTGGGCGCACAGAACATGAGCGAGAACGGCCCCGGGGCGTTCACCGGCGAGATCGCCGCCGCCATGCTCAAGGAGTTTTCCGTCCGGTACGTGATCCTCGGCCACTCGGAACGCCGGCAGTACCAGAAGGAGACGGACGAGTTGATCGCCAGGAAGGCTGCCCTCGCCCATGCTTCCGCCCTGAAGCCCATCGTCTGTGTGGGCGAAACGCTGGCGGAACGGGAAGGCGGCGTCACCGAAAAGGTCATCGGCACCCAGGTCCGCGGCAGCCTCGCCGGGCTCACGCGCGAGCAGGTGGAGGAAACGGTGCTCGCTTACGAACCGGTCTGGGCCATCGGAACCGGCAAGACCGCCTCAGCCCAGCAGGCGCAGGACGTTCACGCCTTCATCCGGGGTGTGCTCGCCTCGATGTACGACGACGCCACCGCCCGCCGGGTCCGCATCCAGTACGGTGGCAGCGTGAAGGCCTCCAACGCCCGGGAACTCATGGGGCTTCCCGACGTCGACGGTGCGCTGGTCGGTGGCGCCGCCCTCGAAGCCCGCAGTTTCGCCGACATCATCCGCAACTCGATCTGACCCGCGTTCGCGGCCCGATCGTCACGAACGAACCCTTCGCCTCCCCCCCTTTACCATGTCGATCTTCATCGGCTTTCTCACGTTCATCCTCGTCATCCTGTCGCTCTTCGTAATCCTGCTGGTCCTGGTTCAGTTGCCGAAGAAGGAGACCGGCGGCGGCATGGCCTTCGGCGCCGGGATGAGCGATATGCTCCTGGGCGCCGGCTCCGGCAATGTCCTGACCGGGATCACCAAGTACACGGTCATCGCCTTCCTCAGCCTGGCCCTGATCCTTGCGATCATGGTCTCCAGCCACGCCCGCAAGAGCGGCCTCGGTGTCACCCGCGCCATCGAGGAGAAGGCCCGCAGTTCTTCTTCCGGACCGGCGACTCAGCCGGGCGCTTCCGATGCCAGCGCTCCCGTCAACCTGCTTCAACCCCTGGTGAGCGGAACCACTGGCAGCACGCCCGCGGTCGTGCCGATCCCCCTCGTGACCACCACCACCGTGGTCAACCCGACCCCGCCCCCTCCTCCCGCGGCGGCCCCGGCCACCAACCCGCCAGGCGGCAACTGAGCCGATCGATGCCTTCGAGGCGCGCCCCCGGAACCCACCCCGGGGGCGTTTGCTTGTTCACAGGCGGCGGCCTCCGCCTCCGCTTCCGCCTCCGACTCTCCCTCTGGCTCGCCGTGGCCACGCTGCTCACCGCCTGCCGCCCGCTTCCACCCGCCGACCTCACGGTCCTCAACGGCCCCGAACCAAGCTCTCTCGACCCCCTGCTGGTTACCGGAATCGAGGAACTCCGCGCGGTGCTCCCTCTTTTCGAAGGACTCACCCGCCCCGATCCCCGCGACGCCCGCCCCCAACCCGGCCTCGCCGCCCGCTGGGAATCCTCCCCGGATGGTCGTCACTACACCTTCTTCCTCCGCTCGAACGTAGTCTGGTCGACCGGCGAACCCATCACCACCGCAGACTTGGTCTACTCCTGGCGTCGCGTGCTCGAGCCCACCAATGCCTGCCAGTACGCCAGCCTCCTCCTCCCCGTCCGCGGCGCTGAAGACTTCCTCTTCGGCCGGCACCATGACTTCGACCGCGTCGGGATCCGTGCCCCCGCCCCGCTCGTGGTCGAGGTGGACCTCACCGATCCTTGCGCCTACTTCCTCGACCTTTGCGCCTTCCAGACCCTCGCCGTCGTTCCCCGGCAGACCGTGGAGCGTCACGGCGACCGCTGGATCCTCGCCCGCCCACTGCCCGTGAGCGGGCCCTACCAACTGGATTTCTGGCGCCTCAACGACCGGGTCCGCCTCCGCCGCAACCCCCGATACTGGGACGCCGCCGCCACGCCGTCGGAGGTGGTGGATCTGCTCTCCGTCACCGCCCCGAATACGGTCCTGAACCTCTATCTGACGGGTCAGGCCGACATCATCTGGGACAAGCCGCTCGTCCCGACGGAGCTGATGCCGGAGCTGAGTCGGCGCAGCGATTTCCACAGCTTTCCGATTCTCGGCACCTACTTCCTGCGCCTGAACGTGACTCGGAAACCGTTCGATGACGTCCGGGTCCGCCGCGCGCTTGCCCTGGCCACCGACAAGCGCCGACTGACCCGGCGCATCACGGCCTCGGGGGAGGAACCCGCCGACCACCTCGTGCCCACGGTAACGGCCAACTATCGCCGCGGGGAGGGTCAGCACCACGACCCCGAAGCCGCCCGCCGCCTGTTGGCCGAGGCCGGTTACCCGGGCGGCCGCAACTTCCCGGTGGTGGATCTGTTGATCGACAGTGCCGCCGGCGGCCCGGCCCGCATCAACGAGCGGACCGGGATCGAACTCAAGGACCTCTGGGAACGTGAACTGGGCATCCGGGTGGAACTCCGGCGCATGGAGAAGAAGGCCTACCTCGTCGCCCAGCGCGGTCTGGATTACGGCATCAGCCGTTCGAGTTGGATCGGCGACTACAACGACCCGAACACCTTCCTCGACCTCTTCATGGCCGGGAACGGCAACAACCGCACCGGCTGGGCCCACGCACGCTACGACCGCCTGCTGCGGGCCGCGGCCGCAGAGCCCGACCTCGGCCAGCGCGCCGAACTGCTCGGCGAGGCGGAAACCCTGCTGGTGCGCGACGAGGTGCCCGTCATCCCGCTCTGGTTCGAGGTCGGCTTCAGTCTCTATCGACCCGACCAGATCCAGGGAGTGCACCCGAACCCGCTCGACACCCATCCCCTGAACGCCATCCGGCGCCTCGGACGGTAGCGGCCTTCATCAGGACCCGCTCGTCCTGCTCACTCCAACCCCAGGATCCGTCGCCCCTCCGCCGAGATCATCGACTGGTGCCAGGGGGGGTCCCAGACGATGTCGACGTCCGCGGAGGCGACCCCGTCGAGCATGAGGAGCTTCTCCTGGGCGTCGCGTGCGATGACTCCGCCCATGCCGCATCCCGGGGCGGTGAGCGTCATCTTCACTCCCACCCGGCTGGTCCCTTCGGGAGTCGGTTCGATCAGGAGGTCGTAGACCAGGCCGAGATCCACAATGTTCACCGGGATCTCGGGGTCGTAGCAGGTCTTCAGCACGTCCCAGACCGCGGTCTCGTCCACCGGCCCTGCGATCTTGGGAGCGTCACCGGCCGACCCCGCCGCCGGGTCCAACCCCAACGCATCGATGTCCCTGGATGCGATCCGGAACAACCCGCCCATGGCGTGCACAGTGTAAGTGCCTCCGAGCGTCTGCGTGATGTCCACCGTCGTGCCCGCCGGCAGGGTGACGGTATTCCCGACCGGGATCTGGACTGCTTCGCAGTCGCGGGTGAGTTCGACAGAACTGGCTGTTTGCATGCGCGGGAATAGGGATGGGGTTTGCGACGGAGCCACTGCCCATGGACGACCTTGGGCTCGCCCGTGAGACTACCTTGCCGCCGACGCGTTCGCGGACCGCAATCTAGCGGCGAAGGCGGCGCGACCAAGTGAAAATTCCCCTGGGCCCCGGCTTCGCGGGGTGTGGGGGAGCTGGGGGACATTGCCGATCACCACTACCCAGTCTCCAGTGCCTTGTCGGACCGCCCACCGCTCAAGGTATCCCCGCCGGTCCCTCCAGACCCAGCCACCAGAGGCCGAGCTTGAGCCACACCGGCATCGTCAGGATTCCCAGCAGCGAGGTGCCGATCACCACCCTCAGAGCGGTCCCGGCGTCCCCCCCGAAGTGCCGCGCCATGACGATGGGAAAGACGGCGGCGGGCATCGCGGCGTGGAGGAGGAGGACCTGTTTGACCTCCAGGGAAGCCGGCACCCACCGCGCCAGGCCCAGGATAGCCACGGGCAGGAGGAGCAGTCGCACGAAGCAGGCGGCCCCGAGGAGCCTCCAGCCCTGGCGTTCCCGCAACTCCGGCAGCAGATCGGCGACCGTGGCCCCGATGAGCATCAGGCCCAGCGGGATGGCACACTGACCGAGCAAATGCGCCCCGGCCACCAGCGGCCCGGGCACCGCTTCGCGCGGCACCAGAAAATTGAGCGCC
>JBBQML010000504.1:0-4496 GCA_038328885.1 Verrucomicrobiota bacterium
ACCGCATCGGCGGCCTCGACGAACAGTTCGGCCCCGGCAATTTCGAGGACGACGATTTCTGCCTCCGCGCACTGCTCGCCGGCTACGAATCCCGCATCGCCGACGAGGCGTTCGTGCACCATGTCGGCAGCGCTACCTTCCAGGGCGCCGGGATCGACTACAGCAAGGCGATGCGCACCAACTGGCAACTGTTCAAGCGCAAGTGGTCCATTCCGCCCGAAACCCCGCCGGAGCGCGGCTACCGCACCCCGGACGTTCCCCCACCGGGCCTGCCCCTTCGCCTCCCGCTGCCGGATCTCGCACGGAGCCACGACGCCGATGATCGGGGACGCTGCTGGACCGATCGCGGTGCCGCCACGCCACCCCTCGCCCCAACGTCGCCCGGAAAGCCCGGCCCCGCCGCCCCTCGCCCCCTCCCCGCCTGCGCTCGCCTTGGCCACCTCACCGAAGCCCGCGAACTGCTCCGCCAGAAGCGGCCGGCCGAAGCCTGGACCGCAACCTGCCAGGCCCTGCAGCAGCGCCCTTTCCACCCCGAGGCCTGCCTCCTGCTCGCCGAAATCGCGCTGTCGGCCGGCGATTCCGTGGCCGCCCGCCATTGCGCCCAGTACGCCCGCGACCTTGCACCCGGGTTCAAAGCCGCCCGGCAATTCCTGAAGGGAAACCTCCGCGGCAATTCGAAACCCGAATGGCTCGTCCTGCCCGAAGCCCTCCAGCCCGCCAACCGAAACACCCGCCCTCCCCGCCTCTCCGTCTGCCTCATCGTCAAGAACGAGGAATCCATGCTCGAACGATGCCTCGCTTCCGTCGCGGGGCTCGCCGACCAGATCGTCGTCGTGGATACCGGCTCCACCGACCGCACGCCCGACATCGCCCGGGCGCACGGAGCCGAGATCCACTCCTTCACCTGGTGCGACGACTTCAGCGCGGCGCGCAACGCCGCCCTGGAACACGCCCGGGGCGATTGGGTGCTGTCGCTCGATGCCGACGAGGAATTGCCCGCGGCGCAGCACGCGGCGCTGCGGAACCTCCTCCGGCCCGGGCTCGTCATGGCCTGGCGCCTGCCAATCGAGGACGTCGGGCAGGAGGACCAGGGCTGCAGCTACATCCCTCGTCTCTTCCGCAATGCCCCCGGCCTCCACTTCGTCGGGCGCGTCCACGAGCAGGCCTTCAGCAGCCTCGAACCGCGCCGGCGTGAATGGGGACTGGAGAACCGCCTCGGCGACGCCACGCTCCTTCATCACGGCTATTCGAAGGAACTGACCGCCGAACGGGGCAAGGTGGGGCGCAATCTCCGCCTGCTCGAACAGGCGCTGCTCGAACAACCCGGCGACCCTGGCCTCCTCATGAGCCATGGCCTCGAACTCACCCGCTCCGGCCGCCGCGAGGAAGGCCTCCGCCAGTACCGCGCCGCGTTCGACGGCCTGGCCGGGTCCGGGTCGAACGAACTGTCCCCCGAAGCCCGGGAAACCCTCCTAACCCAATTCAGCACCCACCTCATGGCCGCGAAACGGCAGCCCGAGGTCATCGAACTCCTCACCTCCCCCCTCGCCCGCCAAGGAGGCGGACTGACCGCGTCCCACCACTTCACGCTGGGACTCGCCCTGATGGAACGGAAACAGTTCCCTGAAGCCGCCGACCAAATGCGCCAGTGCCTGAGCAAACGTACGCGTCCTGCCCTCTCCCCGGTCAACCCGGAGATCCGCCGGGCCGGCCCGCGGCATTGCCTGGCCCGCTGCCTTGCCCGCAGTGGGGACGTCGCCGGAGCCAGCCGCGAATTCCTCCTCGCCCGCGAGGAGGACCCGGAGTCCGCCGCCGTGATCGTGGACCACGCCCGCTTCCTCGACGAACAAGGCTCGTCGGTCGAGGCCCTGCAGACCCTCCACCGACTCACGACCGAAAAACCTGCGCTCGCCACCGCCTGGCAGGCCGGCGGGGCCATCGCCCTCCGCCAGCCACAGTTCCTCGAGGTGGCCGCGGATTGGACGGCGGAAGCCGTCCGGCACCACCCCGAGGACGCGGATCTGCGCGCCCTGCGCGCCCAGGCTCTCCTGCTTTCGGGACAGACGGATGAAGCCCTGCCCCTCTGGAGCTCGCTCGCGGGGCCCGGCCAACCCACGGCGATCGCCGGCGCGCTCCTCTGCGAAGCCGCCGGCCAAGGCCCGCTGGGCGCCATCCCCGGTCCGGGCTCCGCGGCGGTGACCCAGGAGTTTTTCCGGCTCTACCGACTCCTGCTCGGCTTCGGAGCCGAAGCCGTCGTCCTGCGGGTGAATGCTCGCGTCCAGGAACTTGCCACCGCCCTGCCCCAGGCCGCCCGCCTCCTCCAGGCCGTGATCGACGAAGCCGGGAGCGGCCCCGACCCGCGCTAGCATGCCGAACCCGCTCCATAGGGTCGCCGCCGAGACAGACGACCACTCCCGCGAGGCCATCGCGGCCCGCCTCAAACGGACCGAGGGCCTCCTCCTGATGGCCCAGCAGGCTGCCTCGCTCGGCTGCTACGACCTGGATCTCGCCACCGGCCGCTGGGAAGGCTCGCCACCGCTGGACCACGTCCTCGGCATCGACGCGCACTTCGTCCGCGACCTGGACGGCTGGGTCTCGCTCCTCCTCCCCGAAGACCGGCAGGCCACCCGGTCCTACCTGACCGAGGTCGTCCGGTGCGGGTCCACCTTCGCGCGGGAATATCGGATCATCCGCCGAAGCGACGGCGCCGTGCGCTGGGTCGTCGGCACGGGTGTGCTGGAGTGCGACGCCCAAGGCCACCCGGTGCGCATGATCGGCACCATCCAGGACATCACGCAGCGGAAGGACCTCCAGAAGGCCGCCGTGCGCGAGCGCCAGTTGCTCCGCACCCTCATCGACCATCTCCCCGACGCCATCTACGCCAAGGACATCGAGGGCCGGAAGATCCTGGCGAACAAGGCCGACCTCACCAACCTGGGCTGCGCCACCGAGGCGGAGGCCCTCGGCCAAGGCGACGAGGCTTTCTTCGGCCCGGAGGTCGCCGCCGCATTCCGCGCGGATGACGAGGCCGTGCTCCGCTCCCGACAGCCGGTTCTGAACCGCGAGGAGTCGTTCCTGACGCCAGATGGTGAGCGCCGCTGGCTGCTGACCTCCAAGCTCCCCCTCCTCGACGGCGCCGGCCGGGCGACGGGCATCGTGGGCGTCGGGCATGACATCACCCAACGCAAACACGCGGAGGAACTTCTCCGCCAGACCGCCGAGGCGCTGGAGGCCACCAACGAGCAACTCGAGGACGCGATCGGACGCGCCAACCGGATGGCCATGCAGGCCGAGATGGCCAACCTTGCCAAGAGTCAGTTCCTGGCCAACATGAGCCACGAAATCCGCACCCCGATGAACGGCGTCATCGGGATGACGGGACTCCTCCTCGAGACCGACCTTACTCCCCCGCAGCGGCGCTTTGCCGAGATCATCCGCGGCAGCGGCGAAGCCCTGTTGACGGTCATCAACGACATTCTTGATTTCGCCAAGATCGAGGCCCGACGACTGGATCTCGAGGCGATCGACTTCGATCTCCGGGAGACCCTCGAGGAGGCGGCCGATGCGCTCGCCCTCCGCGCCCAGGGGCGCGACCTCGAATTGACCTGCCTGATCAACCCGGATGTGCCCGTCCACCTCAAGGGTGACCCCGGCCGCCTGCGCCAAATCCTGGTGAACCTCGCCGGCAACGCGGTGAAATTCACCCCCCGGGGGGAGGTCGCCATCCGCGTCGAGCGCCAGGCCGAGACCGACACCCAGGTCACCCTGCTGTTCCGCATCACCGACACCGGAATCGGCATCCCGAGCGAGCGCCTCGAGTCGCTTTTCGCCCCGTTCGTGCAGGTGGATGCCTCCACCACCCGCCAATACGGCGGCAGCGGCCTGGGCCTCGCAATCTCCAAGCAACTCGCCGAACTCATGGGTGGCGCCATCGGCGTCACCAGCAATGTCGGCCAGGGATCTTCCTTCTGGTTCACGGTGATCCTGCTCAAACAACCAGCCTCACCCCCCCCCGGATCGCCCCCCTCGTCACTCGCCACCGACCGGGTTCTGATCGCCGACCCTCACCCCTCCAGCCGTCTGGTCATCGGAACCCTGCTCCGCTCCTGGGGATATCGCCCCGAAGACGCGGTCGACGCCCCGACCGCCCTGGCCGCCATCCGCACCGCAGCGGAATCAGAGGATCCCATCCGCCACGCGCTGGTGGACCTCCACCTCCCCGGGGGTGGAGCCGAAGCTCTGGCGCGTCACCTGAAGGACGATCCGCGACTGCAAGGAACCCGACTGCTGCTGCTCACCACCCTCCGGGACACGACCACCCTGCCGCGCTGCACCGAATTGGGCTTCTCGGGCTTCCTCACCAAGCCCCCTCACCAGTCCCAACTCCGTGACCTGCTCGCCGATCGGACGCCCGTCCCGCCCTCGACCGATTCCCCCTCCCCTACACCCCCCTGCCCCGACCCGATGCCGAACGCCGCCGAGGTTCCCAACGCACC
>JBBQML010000505.1:0-4494 GCA_038328885.1 Verrucomicrobiota bacterium
AGCTGTACATCAGCGTGGAGGATGCCGTGGCCCAGGCGGTGGAGTTCCGCACGAGCTCTTCGCTGGAGTTGATCCGGTACGTGGTGCATGGAGTGCTCCACCTCCTGGGGCACGACGACCTGGCGCCGGGCCCGCGACGTCGCATGAAGCGGGTGGAGACCTGCCTGGTGCGACGTCTCGCCCGCCTGCCCGGCAGTGGTGGCCTCCTTCGGGGAGACGCATGACTGCCGCGGACGGGTGGAGAAGCGGAACGGGGTGGGTTCTGGGGGCCGGGCGTGGATGAAACTCGAGCGCTGCCATGGACCAGCCTGAACGCACGACCGGGATCGTTCTCCGCACGCGTCTCCTGACCGAGAGTTCCTTGATCGCCCACTGGCTCACCGCCGATGCCGGCCGGGTGGCGACCGTGGCGCGGGGGGCACGACGGCCCAAGTCGACGTTCCGTGGCAAGATCGACCTCTTCCACGAGGCCGACTTTACCTTTCGTCGGTCACGTCGTTCGGAGCTTCACACGCTCTGCGAACTCAACCTGGGCGCCACGTTTGGCGGGCTGCGCACGGACTGGCGACGGCTCACCCAGGCGTGCTACGGCGTGGCCCTGATCGAGCAAACCACCGAGACGGACACCCCGCTGCCGGGAACATGGGCGCTATTCCGTGCTTTCCTAGGGGAGGCGGAGGTCGCGCCCTGGTCACCGTCCACGGTGCTGGCCCTGGAGTTACGGCACCTGGCGGACCTCGGGCAGTTGCCGGATTTCGAACGCGAATCGCTGCCCGCGCGAGCCCGCGAATTGGCGGAGCACCTCCTGCACGCGGGGTGGGGCGTGCCGGTCGGTGCGGGTTTGGACCCCGGCCTGATCCCCCTGAGCCGATTCCTCCGAGGCTTTCTGGCCTTTCACCTGGGTCGCCTGCCCCGGGGACGGGGGGAAGCGTTGGGGGAGCGGGGCTTTTGAAGAACGGGGGAGGACCCGCACCGGGAATGGGCGCCGCATCGGTTCTTGGTTTGGTCCGTGCCGCCGGGTGAGTGTCCATTCATGAATCGAAGACGTTTCATGCGGTGCCTGGCTTCGACAGCGACCGCAGCGACCGCGGCGGCGATTCCCGGGCTGGGTTGTGGCACGGTGAGTTCCTCCGGTGAGGCGGTCTTGAGGGTGCTCAGCTACAACCTCCACCACGGTGAGGGCGTCGACGGACGCCTGGACCTGGAACGGATCGCCCACGTGATCCGGTCGGCGCGACCGGACCTGGTCGCTTTGCAGGAGGTGGACCGGGGGGCGCAACGCACGGGCAAGGTGGACCAGGCGGCGGAGTACATGCGGCTCACCGGGTTGAACGGTTGGTTCGGCGGGGCCATGCCGTTTCAGGGCGGCGAGTATGGCCAGGCGCTCCTGAGCCGCTGGCCCTTGCGCGATCCCCGCGTGGTCCCGCTGCCCGGCACCGCGGAACGGGAGCCTCGGATCGCGGTCAGCGCCCGGGTGGACGTCCCGGTCATCGGGCGGATCTGCTTTGCCGGGGTGCACCTTGACGCGACGCGGAGCGATGAGGACCGCTGGGCCCAAGTCGGATCGTTGCTGTGGGAATTCGGTGGGGATGTCGTGCCGACGTTGCTGGCGGGGGATTTCAACGACACGCCGGAGAGTCGGGTGATGGAACGGATGCTGGCGAACCATGCCGCCTGGGTGGACACGGCGGCCGAGGGGGCGGCCCCCACGGTTCCTGCGGAGTCGCCGCGCTCGCGGATTGATTTCATCCTGGCCCGGCCGAGGGGGCGCTGGCGGACGGAGGAGTCGACGGTGCTCCCCGAGGCGGTGGCCTCCGACCACCGGCCCCTGCTCGCGGTGCTGCGGTGGGTGGGCACGAGCGGGGGCTAGCGCATCCTTCTTCGGGTCGGATCCCCGATCCGGTTCCCACGGTCGTAACCATACTTTCTTTTGCCCAGCCTGCGCCGTTCCTTCAGGCTGGTTGCATGGTTCGATTCCTGGGTTGGGCGGTGACCGATGAGCGACGGGTGGGTGGAGTGCTTTCCACGGTGTTGCTGGCCCTCCTCGGCTGGGGGGCGGTCCTGCCTGCCGTGACGCCCCCGGTCCAGGCGGCGACGGCGCGGGGCACCGTTTACGAGGACCGCAACCGCAACGGCCAGCGGGACGCGGGGGAGGCCGGCCTGCCCGGTGTCCGCGTCTCCAACCAGCGCGACGTCGTCGTCAGCGACCGGCGTGGGCGCTGGGAACTGCCCGCCGAGGACGACACCGTTTTCTTTGTCATCAAGCCGCGCGGGTACATGCCGCCGGTTGATCGTCATCGTCTGCCCCGTTTTTCCTACGTTCACAAGCCGGCCGGTTCGCCGCCCAACCTGAAATACCCGGGGGTGGCGCCCACCGGGCCGCTGCCGGAGTCGATCGACTTTCCGTTGTACCGCCAGGTCGAGCCGGGCACGTTCAAGGCGGTCTTCCTGGGTGACACCCAGCCGCGCGACGTGCGGGAGGTGAACTATTTCCGGGACTCGATCGTACCCGAACTGGTCGGCACGGACGCCGCCTTCGGGGTGACGCTGGGGGACGTGGTGTTTGATGACCTGGGCGTGTTCGAGCCGCACAACGCCGCGGTTGCGTTGATCGGGATTCCCTGGTGGAACGTGCTCGGCAACCACGACCAGAACTATGATGTGGCGACGGATCGCGACGCGGACGAGACCTTCACGCGGGTGTTCGGGCCGAACTACTACTCATTCGACCACGGGCCGGTGCATTTCATCGCGCTCGACGACGTCGAGTGGGGCGGGGCGAAGCCGGCGGGGACGGGGACGTATACGGCGGGGCTGGACGCGCGGCAGTTGGAGTTTGTGAGGAACGATCTCGCCCTGGTGCCTGACCGCCAGTTGGTGGTCCTGATGATGCACATCCCGCTGACAGACGTGGGGAACCGTGGTGAGCTCTATCGCCTGATCGAGAAGCGGCGCTACGCGCTTTCGATCTCCGGGCACACCCACTGGCACGAGCACCGGTTCATCACCGAGGCCGACGGGTGGCGCGGACGCGAGCCGCACCACCACATCGTGACGGTCACGGCCTGCGGGAGTTGGTGGACCGGCGCCCCGAACGAGGCGGGCATCCCGCACGCCACGATGCGGGACGGCGCGCCCAACGGGTACGCCATCGTGAGCTTCGACGGTCGGCGGGCGTCGCTTACCTACAAGGCGGCGGGGCTGCCGACCGACCGGCAGATGAACGTGATCCTGCCGGCGACGATCACTGCCGGGCAAAGCGCGCCGGCGTTGCTGTATGTGAACGTGTTCGACGGTTCGGAGCGGTCGGTGGTCGACTACCGGATCGATGGTCGGGGACCGTGGGTGCGGTTGGATCAGGCGAAGGAGCCGGATCCCAGCTACCTCGCGCGACAGGTGGCGGAGTTGGCGAACCCTCCGGCGATTCCGCCGTTCCGGAAGATGGGCAACCCGATCGCCTCCCCTCACCTTTGGAAGGCCCCGCTGCCCTCGCTGCCCTCCGGCGAGCACCGCATCGAGGTCCGTGCGCGCGATCTGCAGCGGCGGGTGTTCCGCGCGGAGCAGACGTTCGAGGTGGCGCCCTGACCGTGCTGCGAGGAGCGCCGGGGGAGGGGGATGACCTCGTCCCATCGGGCTCAATCCGTGGGGTCAATCGTAACTGAGCGTGGCGGTCACGATCGCGTCCCGTTCTGCGACCAACCGCAGCCAGAAGCAGCCGTGCATGGTCATCAGCAGGTCTTCCTCCCCGACATCGCGGATACGCGGCCACTCGGTGTTCCAGCCATGCGCGCCGTCGTAGGTGTGGCTGGCCTTGGGGAGGCGGTAGGCATGCCACTGGCCGCCGGATGATCTGCCGCAGATCCGGGGTGATCTCGTAGAGCTTGTCGGAGGAACCCTGTGGTGAGTGCGGGGCGTAGGTCGCCACCCAGAGCCGATCGGCCCAGGGCACCACGGCGCCGGTGCCACATTCGGCTTCGTCGTTGGAGGTTCCGGTGGCGAGGTAGATCGTGTCCTGGATTGGCGTGAGCGCGGCCGCATCCAGCACACTGATCGCCACCCGGTGGAGTTGACCTCGGCGCCTCCGTGGATCCAGCCGGCTCCCGGCCGGGCACTTCGTCCCGGCCGGGGATGCACGGGCGGTCGGGGTATGGTACGCTCTGAGCGCTCGCGTGGGGCGTCCTTCGGTCATGGGACCGGGATGCCACCGTGCCGGCACAGAAGCCGATGCCCCCTATCATTCGGAGGATACTCCTCACCAGCGTCGCGCTGATCCTGGCCTCCTGCCCCGCCTGGGGGCAGGAGGTCCTGATCACCGAGATCATGTACCATCCCGCAGGCACCAACTCCCTGGAGCAGTGGGTGGAACTGCACAACCCCGGTGCCGGATCGGTCGACCTCGCCGGGTGGCGGTTGACGCGTGGCGTCGGGTTCACGTTCCCGGCGGGCGCGGGGCTCTCAGCCGGCGGCTACCTGATCGTTGCCGCCGACGCCGCG
>JBBQML010000506.1:0-4492 GCA_038328885.1 Verrucomicrobiota bacterium
CGGGACGCGGTACTGCAGCATGATGTCCATGAGCGCCCTGGTGACGGCGGAGCCGATCAGGTCCGCGTGGGCGGTCTCGCCGCGGATGATGACGCCAAGGGCCAGGATCGCGCCCCACCGTGGCTTCCCGGCGGAGGCCAGACACTCCACGGCAAGGGGAATCTCGAACGCGCCCGGAACGCGGACCACCTCGACCTCCGCCCCGGCCTCCCTCAACACGGGGAGCGCCCCATCCAGCAGGCCGTCGACGTGCTTCCGGTTGTACTCGGCCGCCACGATTGCCACCCGCACCGCGGTTGCCCCGGTGCCCGACGTCTTCTTCACGCGCTGCAGCATTCCCGGGAGGATGCGCCCCGAAGGGCACCTAGAGCAAGTGGCCGAGCTTTTCGCGCTTGGTACGGAGGTACCGGCGGTTGTGCCGATTCGGTCGGATCAGGATGGGCACCTGGTCCACGATCTCCAGGCCGTAGCCCTCCAGGCCGACGATCTTCTTGGGGTTGTTGGTCATCAGACGGATGGTTCGCAAGCCCAAATCGACCAGGATCTGGGCCCCGATGCCGTACTCGCGCAGATCCATGCCGTAGCCCAACTCGAGGTTGGCCTCCACGGTGTCCAAGCCCTTCTCCTGCAGTTTGTAGGCACGGATCTTCGGCGCCAGGCCGATTCCCCGTCCCTCCTGACGCATGTAAACCAGCACGCCCCGTCCGGCCTCCGCGATCTGCTGCATCGCCTGCTGCAACTGCGGCCCGCAGTCGCATCGCAGCGAGCCAAACACGTCACCCGTCAGACATTCGCTATGCACCCGCACCAGCACGTCCTGCTGACCTTCGACCTCCCCGAACACGAGCGCAAGGTGGTGCTTGTCGTCGGTCTGGGCCCGGTACAGCACGAGCTGGAACTCCCCGTACGGGGTCGGCAGCCGGACGCTTTCAACGCGCTCGACGAGCTTCTCCCGGGTCCGGCGATGGTGGATCAGGTCCTCGATCGAGCAGATCTTCAGGCCATGCCGGCGGGCGAACCGACGCAGGCGCGGCAACCGCATCATCGTGCCGTCCTCGTCCATGATCTCGCAGATGACGCCGATCGGGCGGCAGCCGGCCAACCGGGCAAGGTCGACGGCCGCCTCGGTATGCCCCGCCCGCTGCAGCACCCCGCCGGGCTTGGCCCGCAGGGGGAAGATGTGCCCGGGCTGCACGAGGTCTGCGGGCACCGCGATCGGGTCCGCCATGACCCGGATGGTCCGCGCCCGGTCGGCGGCGCTGATCCCCGTGGTGATCCCGGCGGCGGCATCCACGCTCACTTGGAAATCCGTCCGGAAGCTTTCACGGTTCTGAACCACCATGCGGTCGATACCCAGTTGCATCAACCGGTCGGAGGTGGCCGGCACGCAGATGAGTCCGCGCCCGTGCTTGGCCATGAAGTTGATGTCGGCCGGTTTGACCTTCTCACCCGCCATGAGAAGGTCGCCCTCGTTCTCGCGGTCGGCGTCGTCGACCACGATGACCATCCTACCCCGCTTGAGATCCTCAACCGCAGACTCGATGGAATCGAAAACTTGCGCCACGGCGGGAGCCTAGCCGCCCGCCGCCGAGGATTGCCAGCCGGCGGTGGCGCGAAGCGCTCAACCGCGGTAAACGGCCTCGTAGGCGTCCCGGGTCCGGTCCCAGGAAAAATCGGCGGTCATGGCGTTCCGGCGGTAGAAACCAAGCCAGTCCGGCTGGTCGAAGAGCGCGAGGGCTTTGCGCATCGCCTTGGTCAACGCCCGGCTGGAGTAGCCCTCGAACTTGATCCCGTTGGCCAGGTCGGGGTCGTCACGGAAGTCCACCACGGAATCGTCCAGGCCTCCCGTCCGCCGCACGATGGGGATGGCGCCGTACCGCAGGCTGTACATCTGGTTGAGCCCGCAGGGCTCGAAGCGCGACGGCATGAGGAAGAAATCACAGCCTGCCTCGATCCGGTGCGACAACGCGCCATCGAAGCCGATGCGGCTCCCCACCTTGCCCGGGTGACGTCGCGCCAGCGCCGTGAGGGCCGACTGGAACTTCGGTTGTCCGGTGCCCAGGACAACGAACTGGATCGGGCCGGCGAGCATCTCCTCCAACGCCCCGAGCACGAGGTCGATGCCCTTCTGGTCCGCCAACCGCCCCACGGTGCCGAAGAGCGGGATCGCCGGGTCGGGCGGCAGCCCCATTTCGGCCTGCAGGGCCACCTTGTTCAGGGCCTTCCCCCCGACCTCGCTGGCCGTGTAGGCGAACGGCAGGTGCGGATTCCCCACCGTCTTCCACTCCTCGTAATCCACCCCGTTCAGAATCCCCCGGAGCACCGAGCGACGACCCCGGATCACGCCGTCCAGGTGCTCGCCGTATTCCACCGTCGTAATCTCCCGCGCGTACCGTGGACTGACGGTCGTGATGGCGTCGGCGAACACCAACCCCGTCTTGAGCAGGTTCAGCAGGCCGTGGAACTCGGCGCCGCCGGGATGGAAGTAGTCGCGCGGCAGGTTCGTGAGGTCGTAGGCCGCGCGGGGATAGACACCCTGGTAGGCGAGGTTGTGGATGGTCAGCACCGTCCGCGGCGGCGAGACCCATCCCGTGCGCTCCGCCTGGTGGCGCACGAGGAGGGGCACCAGCCCGGTCTGCCAGTCATGGACGTGCAGGACCTCCGGCCGCCAGGGCAGGTAGCGCGCGAGGTGGACCACTGCCTGGCTGAAGGCGATGAAGCGCTCGGCACCGTCGGGGAACTCGCCGCCCGGCCCGCCGTAGAGGCCGTCGCGGTCGAAGTATTCCGGCGCGTGGATGAAATAGACGGTGAGGTTCGGCTGCGGCTCCAGGGTCCAAACCTCCGGGTGGACCCACCGCCCGCCCACCGGCAGGCTCATCGACCAGTCGAGCCGGCGCGGGGAGTACCGCGCCCAGATCGATCGGTAGAGCGGCACGACGATGCCGACGTGGTGCCCGGCCGTGGCCAGATTCTTGCCGAGGGCGGCGACCATGTCGGCCAACCCTCCCGTCTTCGCGTAGGGATGCAGTTCGCTGGAGGCAAGGAGGAGGTGCATGCCGGGGTCCCGGGATCAGGCGGCGGGTGCGGGGATGCGGTCGATCCCAAGGTAGGGGCGCAGGGGCTCGGGAACCACCACGCTCCCGTCGGCCTGTTGTCCGGTCTCGACCAACGCGACGAACAGCCGTGCAAGGGCGGTCCCGCTCCCGTTGAGGATGTGGGGGAATCGGTTCTGACCGTCGGCATCCTTGAACCGCAGGTTCATGCGGCGAGCCTGAAAATCCTCGCAATTCGAGCAACTGGACACCTCGAGCCAGGTCCCCTGCCCCGGCGACCACAGTTCGAGATCGTAGGTCTTCGCGCTCGCGAAACCGAGGTCGCCAGTGCAGAGCCCGATCACCCGGTAGTGCAGCCCGAGGGTTTGTAGCACGCGCTCGGCGTTCGCCACGAGGACCTCGAGTTCCGCGTACCCCTGTTCGGGACGCACGATCTTGATCAGTTCCACCTTGTCGAACTGGTGGACCCGGATCATGCCGCGCGTGCCCACCCCCGCGGCACCGGCTTCGGCCCGGAAGCACGGGCTGTAGGCCACATATCGGATGGGCAACTGGTCCGCCCCCAGGATTTCCTCCCGATGGATGTTGGCGACCGGCGCCTCGGCGGTGGGCACGAGGTACAGCCTGCCCAGGGTCGAGTCGTCCAACCCCTCGCGCACCGCATAGGCCTGGTCGGCAAACTTGGGCAGTTGCCCCACCCCCTGCATGCAATGCTGGCCGACGATGAACGGCGGGGAGACCTCCGTGAACCCGTGCTCGCGGGTGTGGAGATCCAACAGGTACTGGATCAGGGCCCTTTCCAGCCGCGCGCCCCACCCCATGTAGAGAAGGAAACCGCTGCCGGACAGCTTCGCCCCCCGGGCGAAGTCGATGAGGTGCAGGCGTTCGCAAAGTTCGACGTGCCCCTTCGGGGTGAAGGTGAACCGGGGAGCCTCGCCCCAGGTCCGAATCACCGGGTTCTCCTCGGCCGTCCGGCCCACCGGCACGCTGGCGTGGGGCAGGTTCGGGATCCGCAGCATGAGGTCATCCCGCCTGCTCTCGACCTCCGCAACTTCGCGGTCGAGGGCGGCAATGCGGTCGCCGATGGACCGGACCTCAGCCTTGCGCGCCTCGGCCTCGGAGGCCTTCTTCTGCGCCATCAGGGCGCCGATCTCCTTGGAGGCGGTGTTCCGTTGCGCCTTGAGCTTCTCCGCCTCGGCCAACCCCGCCCGCCGGGCCTCGTCCAAGGCCTGGACCTCGTCGATGCGGTGCTCGTCGCCGGCGCCCCGGCTCGCCAGACGTTCCTTCACGAACGCTGCCCTGTCCCGCACTTGCTTGATGTCCAGCATCGCGGGCGAGTCTGGGGAGGCCGGGGGGGCCGAAGCAAGGCGGGGGAAGCCCACTGGCGCCCTAATCCTCCACCGGCACCACGAGGTTCTCCATGATGTAGTCCCGGCGGT
>JBBQML010000507.1:0-4492 GCA_038328885.1 Verrucomicrobiota bacterium
GAGGAACTCCGGGGGGAACTCCTGAAAAAGATCCCCCTCAACCGCCTCGGAGAGGCTGAAGACATCGCCCAGGCCGCCCTCTACCTTGCCGGCCCCGGGGGCGGCTACATCACCGGGCAAGTGCTCGTCGTGGACGGCGGAATGGTGATGTGACCCCTTGCGGATCGGGTGCGGGCCCGGATTTCAGGGCTTGACCAACCCCGACCCGCCACTTAACAGACACGCACTAACAACAACACGGCTCTCATGGCGGACCAAAACACATCCATCGAACAACGGGTCAGAAAGATCATCGTCGACCAACTCGGCGTGAAGGATGATCAAGTGACCCCCGAGGCAAAATTCATCGAAGACCTCGGCGCCGACTCCCTCGACACGGTCGAACTCGTCATGGCCCTGGAGGAGGAGTTCGGCCAGGAGATCCCCGACGAGGAGGCCGAGAAACTGCAAAGCGTCTCCGACGTGATCAAGTACGTCGAAGACCGTCAGAAATAGCAGGCACACGCGTTTGCTCGTTCCACGGGGCAGCCGGATCGGCTTCCTGCCGCGGCTGCCCCGTGCTTTTTTTATCGCATGACTGGACATTGGACCGACCGCCGGGTCGTCGTCACGGGCTTGGGAGTGGTTTCCTCCCTGGGTCAGGACATCGCCACGTTTTGGCAGAACATCGTGGCCGGGCGGTGCGGCGTCGACCTGATCACCCGCTTCGACGCCACCGGCTTTGACTGCCGGATCGCGGCGGAGGTGCGCGACTTCGACCCGACGCCGGCCTTCCCCACCCCCAAGGAACTGCGGCGGACGGATCGTTTCGTCCACTTCGCGGTGCATGCCGGCTGGCAGGCGATCCGCGACTCGGGCCTGGACTTGGAGACCGCCGACCGTGACCGCATCGGCGCTTTCATCGGCTCGGGCATCGGGGGACTGGAAACCACCGGGGACCAGCATCAGGTGCTGCTCGCCAAAGGTCCCGGGCGCGTCTCCCCTTTCATGATCCCCATGCTCATCCTGAATATGGGCACGGGCATGTTCTCGATCTACTACGACCTCCGCGGGCCCAGCATCGCCACCTGCTCCGCCTGTGCCACCGCCACCCACGCGCTGGGTGAGGCCTGGCGCACGATCAAGATGGGCGATGCGGACGTCATCTTCGCCGGCGGCACCGAGGCCACCATCGTCCCGTTGGGCATCTCCGGGTTCTGCGCCATGAAGGCGCTGAGCACGCGAAACGAAGACCCCAAGCGCGCCTCGCGCCCCTTCGACGCCGACCGCGACGGTTTCGTCATGGGCGAGGGTGCCGGCGTCCTCGTGCTCGAGGACCTGGAGCACGCCCGCAAACGAGGAGCCCGCATCTACGCGGAGATCGTGGGCTACGGGAACACCGCCGACGCACACCACCTGACGTCTCCCGCCCCCGAAGGCGAAGGAGCCGCCCGTTGCATGCGCATGGCGCTCCGCAGCGCCGGACTGAACCCGGAGGACATCAGTTATATCAACGCCCACGGCACCTCCACACCGCAGGGCGATATTTGCGAGACCCAGGCGGTCAAGAGTGTTTTCGGGGATTACGCCCGCCGGGTGGCCGTCAGTTCCACGAAGGGCGCAACCGGCCACATGCTGGGTGCGGCCGGTGCCGTGGAGATGGCCATCTGCTGCAAGGCGATCGAAACCGGAGTGGTTCCGCCCACCATCAACTACGAGACTCCCGACCCCGCCTGCGACTTGGACGTCGTGCCCAACACGGCGCGGGAACTGCCGGTCCACGCGGTCCTGAACAATTCGTTCGGCTTCGGCGGCCACAACGCCACCATCGCGGCCAGGCGCTTCCTGGGCTGACCCGCCCCCTCGCCGTCCGCTGCCGGAGTGTTCCGCTCGATCGGAACCGCCAGTGCCAGCCCCGACGCCGCCCCTCAGATCCGCAACCGGGACGAGGGGAAAAGCCGCGGGCCCGCGACAGTCGGTGCGGCGGCGCGGAACAGGTAGAACGTGGTGCCGGCCACCGCGAGCACATTGAAGACGACTGAAAACCCCGACCACACCATCAGCGAGCTCTCGGCCTGCCGCTGCGCGGGCGTGAAGGCCTGACGGAGCGGTTGTCGGTTCGGGCCCAGATAGGCTTGGAGGTTGAGGTCCCGGCACTTCGGGATCAGCCACAGCCGGCCCAGACTGCCCAGCGAGAGCAGGACCAGCAGCACCGCCAGCACCCGCTTGTCGAGCGGCCGACCGCTGTACAGCCAGTCCGCGAAGGTCAGCACCAGTGCAAGGGTCGCGCAGACCACCTGAAACATGTGGAAGCGCATGGCCATCTGGAGCCCCGCCTCGCCCGCATAAAGCGGCCCAAGCAGGCGCACGAAATGGGCCGCGCCAAAGAGCGGGTCGACGACAAAGGAGAACAGCACGGCGCCTCCGAGCCAGACCGCCGCGGTGCCGAGCCCGGCATGGCGCAAGATTGCGATCACCGCCGCGAGCGTAGGAAACCCCGCCAAACCAAGCCAAGCCTCGATTCCCCCTTGTCGATTCCCCCTGGATCACCAATCCGGGCGCATACCCCTTCGGCGGCGCTCCCAGGATCAACGGGCGGGACGTCGGCCGGCGTACTGCATGCTCGACCTGAAAAACACGGTGTCCAAGCTCCTCCTCATGTCCGAGGGATCCCCGAATCGACGCACCGCCCTCAAGACCCTGGCCGCGCTGGCCGCTGCGGGTCTCACCCCCGGCTGTCGGACCGGGGACGGATCGACCCGACCGGGCCCGTCCCGGACGAACCTGGTCCATCGCGAAAACGCCCGTCCGGGCACTCGTGACTGGATGCTCGAGCACACCCGCGTGGACCCCGCCACCCAATGGCGATGTCCCTGGATCGAGGGCTATTGCTCGCACACCAGCCTGCGCGCGGGTGACACCGTGCAGTTCTTCGTCAGCGCCAATCCCGCCTCCGAGGTGAGGTTGGACGTTTTCCGTTTGGGCTACTACGGCGGCCTCGGCGGACGGCAGGTCGCCTCGCTCGGCCCGTTCGCCGCCCGGGTACAGCCCGATCCGCCAATAGGCCCCAAGCGCCACCGTGATTGCCGCTGGGAGGCTTCCGCCTCGCTCCGGGTGCCGCGGGATTGGCTGAGCGGGGTGTACCTCGGAAAGCTCACCACCGCGCACGAAGGACTGCAGAGCTACGTCATCTTCATCGTGCGCGACGACCGCCCCGCCGACCTCGTCTTCCAGTGCAGCGACACCACCTGGCAGGCTTACAACCGCTGGCCCCGGCAGTTCTCCCTCTACGACGACGGCAAGAACGAATGGTACTGGGGCGGGGATGTGCTGGTCGGCTTCAATCGCCCCTACGGCCGCTACTGCCAGATCTTCGATGCCCCGCTCTCCCAGGGTTCCGGCGAGTTCCTGCTCTGGGAATTCCCCATCGCCTACTGGCTCGAAGCCGAGGGATACGACGTGACGTATGTCTCCAACCTGGACACGCACCGCGGCGACGCGCTCCGCCGACGGCCGCGCGGTTTCCTGTCGGTTGGCCACGACGAGTACTGGAGCATCGAGATGTACCGGAACGTCCAGGCGGCGATCGCAACGGGCACCAGCGTGGCCTTCCTCTCCGGGAACACCTGCTGCGGCCGGATTCGATTCTCACCCGATGGGGGTGGGGTCCCCGAACGGGCCTTCGAACGGGTCGGGGTGTACGGCCCCCCCGGGGGCACCCGCGATTTCGTGTCGATGGACTCCCTGCCCCACGAGCGCCCCTACGCCAATGAATTGGTCGGCGCCCACAGCACCGGGCCGGTGACGGGCGGTGCAGACTGGACCTGCGTGGCGCCGGACCATTGGCTGTTCGCCGGGACGGGGATGCGCCATGGCGACGGGATTCCCGGATTGGTGGGCTGGGAATGGCACGGCGATCCGGCGCCCATTCCCGGCCTCGAGATCCTCGCGAGCGGGCCGACCCAGTCCGCCCCCGGGACCCCGAACGATGGCACCTTCACCGCGACGATCTACCCGGGGCCGAAGGGCAACCTCGTGTTCAACGCCTCGACGATCTGGTGGGGTGATGGACTGAGCGCGCCGCCGGGCTACCTCCGGCCCAAGGTTTACACCGAGCCGCGCGGACCGGACCTCAGGGTCCAGCAGATCACCCGGAACCTCCTGACCCGGATGGTGGGGCGGGCTTGAAGCCGACGGCCGCTGCGGTTCGGGAGAACCGCGCTCCGGACCGCGGGTTTCCAAACCCGCAGCGCGTAACCTCGCGACCCGCGCCAGGGGTTCCTCTCACGCCCCACCCGCGTCCTGGCCGCTGCGCCTCGGGAGAGGCGCGCTCCGGACCGCGGGTTTCCAAACCCGTGAGCGCGTAACCTCGCGACCCGCGCCAGGGGGTCCTCTCACGCCCCACCCGCGTCCTGGCCGCTGCGTCTCGGGAGAGGCGCGCTCCGGACCGCGGGTTTCCAAACCCGAGACCCCGAACCATCGAGACCAGAGCCCGCGGGACTCCACCAGGCCC
>JBBQML010000508.1:0-4489 GCA_038328885.1 Verrucomicrobiota bacterium
TCGCCGTCGCATCACCACCTCGATCGCGTAGCGAACACAGGCATCGGCGAGCGCGGTCAGTTCGGCATTCGCGGCCGCGACGTCGACGATCCCCAGGATGTCACGAAGCCCGAGGCGCACGAATTCGGTTTGGAAGTAGCGACGCAACCAGAGGTGCTGGTCCGGGTCATCGGCGCCGTGCCGGAGATCCGCGAGGGTCTGGGCCGCGGTCTTCTCCCGGCGGAGGTGCCCGCCGGATTCGAGTTCATCCACGAGGTCCGGACTGCGGATGGCCAACTCCGCCAGGAACTCGGACCGGTCGAAGAGTTTGAGGATGTGCTCGAACACCGCGGGGCGGGCGGTCCAGAGCTCGTAAAGCGACGCTCGCGCACCGTAGGCTTGGATGTAGGAGTCCACGCGGGCCAGGACGCGGTCGGGGTCGGAGAGCCGGAAGGCCGGATGTCCGGGGGGGGTTGTTTCCTGGACCGCGGCCGGTTTGGGGGTTGCCCGGCCTCGGCGCGACCTGGCTGGTGTGATTGCCGGGGCAGGGGGAGGGACAAGTTCCTGGGCGACCTCGGCCCGGGGGCACAATTCGAGCAGGCGGGGGATCAACTGCCGGCCGAGGTCGCTGGTGCGACGGGAGACGTGGACGAAGCCCGGTCCTTCGACGAATTCGCGAAGCAGGCGCACGGCTTTCTCGGGATCCTGGAACCCGTGGCTCCGGAGCAGTTCCTGCCAGGCCGGGGCGTGTTCGCGGAAGTCGGGCGGGAGGAGGTCCTCCACGGGTCCGGCGGCCTGGCCGAGGATGGCGTCGTAAACAGCGCGGACGTGGGTGGTGTGCTCCCTCAGTCGCAGTTCGAACGCGCGGCGGTCGGGGAAGCCCATGAGCCGGGCGATCCGGAGGAGGGCTTCCGGGTCCAGGGGCAACGTATGGGTCTGCCGCTGTTCGTCCACCTGGATGCGGTGCTCCACGTCGCGCAGGAAGGGGTAGGCGAGGGTGAGGTGGTCGGCGGCCGAGGGAGTGAGCAGGGTGTGCGCGGCGAGCTTCGTCAGGGCGGCGAGGGTGTGGGGGGTCTGCAGGAAGGGCTGGCGGCCCCCGTGCAACACCTGGAGTGCCTGCACGACGAACTCGATCTCGCGGATCCCGCCGCGCCCGAGCTTGACGTTCCGCTCGATCTCCCCGGCGCGCACCACTTCCCGCTCGATGCGGGCCTTCATTTCGGCCATCTCGCGCAGCAGCCCCTCGCCCAGCGAGCGGGGGTAGCAGAAGGCATGGACGAGTTCGAGAAACTCACCTGCCAGATTCGGGTCACCCGCCACACCCCGCGCCTTCAGGAGCATCATCCGTTCCCAGGTCTGTCCCCATTCGGTATAGAAGTTCTCGTAACTGGCGACTGACCGGGCCAGGGGCCCACTGTCGCCCTCCGGTCGAAGCCGCATGTCGATGCGCAGGCCGCCGGCGTCGACGCCCCGGCTGGAACCCTCCTTGATCAGGGCCTCGCCGACCCGTTTGAAGAACTGGTGGTTCGGCAACCCGGCTCTGCCCGGGGCCTTCTTCCGGGCTGGCGGCGCGCGGAAGGTGTTGCCTTCCTCGGCGTAGACGAACATGAGGTCGACGTCGGAGCTGTAGTTGAGTTCCTGCCCGCCGAGTTTCCCCAGCCCAAGGACGCAGAACGGTGTGGGCAGCCAGTTGCCTTCAGGGTCGCAGTGCCAGGGTTCGCCGAAGCGCTCCACGTGTTGGCGGAGCACCACGCTGAGGACACCGTCGAGGAAGACATCGGCGGCGTTCGAGAGCTCCAGGATCAGGTCGGGCAGGGAGCCAAGCCTCGCCAGGTCCCGGATGGCGATGCGCAGTTGCTCGCGCAGGCGGAGGTCGTGGAGTTGGTCGAGGGCGGAGGCGTGGTCGCCACGATCCACGGCGGGCCCCAGCCAGGCATTCACTTCACGCCGCAGGGCCGCCTTCGGCCGGGGCGAACGGAGGGCGTCCACGTCCTCCAGGAGATCCAGCCATTCGGGGCGGCGCACCAGCAGGCTCGAGAGCGCGCGTGAGCCGGCGAGGATGGCGGCCAGGGCGTGGCGCCCGGCGGGCTCGAGGCGATCGAGCCGGCAGCCATCGGCACCAGCTTGGAGCAGGAGCAGGTGGTGGGCGGCGCGCCGCGGATCGGGTGAGGCCGCGACGACTTCGTTCCAAGAGCCGGAGTTCATGGTACGCGCCGATGAAGCCGGAAAGCGGTGACTGACGCACGCCCTCGATTGGGGGATGGCGGCGGCGATCGAACGACGCCCCCCCGCCGGGGCTCAGGGCTTCGACGGAGCACGGCTCCCCACGGCCACGAGCTCCCGGAGCGCGGCCAGTTTTCCCGGGCCGATGCCTGAGACCCGGTCGAGGTCGTCGACGGATCGGAATGGCCGGGCGGCGACGATGCGTTTGGCCAGGGTGAGGCCGATACCCGGCAGGTGGGTCAACTCCTCGAAGGTCGCGTGATTCAGGTCAAGGCGCGGAGTTGGTAGTGGCGGGCCCGCGGGGGTGGCCCGGAACTCCCCGCCCCAGGCCCCGCGGTTCGCGCGGCGAGCCTCGCGTTCGGCCGCGTGCAGTTCCTCCCAGAGGCGGACTCCACCCGCGGCATCCGGCCAGGGTGCGCTCCGCCCGTACACGCGGGCCAGGCCTTGCCGGACCAACTCCGCCGCCAGGTTGGTGCGGCCGCCGAACACCAGTGCGTAGAAGCGTGGTTGGCTGCCCGCGCCGAGACCGTTCTCCCACCGGGTCACCACGGTGCAGGGACGGCGGAGGAACCGCGTAGTGAACCGGGCCGCGGTTTCGCCCAGGCGGAGGGTGTTGGTGAGCGTGAGGTCGAACGCCTCCGCCTGCGCCTGGTTGCGTTCGGGGAAGCGGACGTTCGTCTCCGCCGCATCGACGAAGTACAGGCGGAACACGTAGTCGCGCCCGCGGTGCCGGAGGTGGAAGCTGTCGCCGTCGGTTGCCGAGTCCGTCATCAGCCGGCAATTCGTGAGCGTTTCCCAGACGGAGGCCCCGTCGCGTGTTCGTTGCTGCTGGGCGCCGGCACGGAACGCAGCGACCAGGAGCGCCAGGGTCAGGAGCGCCAGCCAGGGGCGGAGGTTGTGGGAGGTTCTGTGAGGAACTGGATCGCGGCGAGGATGGCGTGGTCGCCGAACTCCAGCACGGTCAGGAAGGATGTCATAGGTGGGATACAGGCTGTAAAAATGCGGCGCCGGCCTCGACTGTCCAGAAGGGAGTTGGCACCCGACACACCCGGAGTCGGCAAGGCCCGGAGGATCGACCGCGAAAAGCGCGAAGAGCGCGAACGGGGACGACGCACCTCGGGGCGATGCCCTCGAACCCCTGTGGCATCTGGATCGGCAGAATGCGGGGCTTGTACCTTCGGTCGCCGACACTCCGCGGAGGCACCCGGCCGCCGGTCGCCGTCGACCCGCGGAAAACTCGTTGTCGATGGCTTGCGGACTGCCGCACGCTTTTGCCCGGTCCCCCGACGGCAATCCATTGCCGGGGCCAATCAACCGCAACTCAACGCACTGCACCGCAGACCGTCCCCTCGCGCTCCCTCCATGAGCACCCTGAACCTGAACTGCAAACCGGCCGGCTCCACCCGTTGGGACCTGATCGCCCTGGGCGAGATCATGCTTCGACTCGACCCCGGGGACGGGCGCATCCGCACGGCCCGCGAGTTCAAGGTTTGGGAAGGCGGCGGCGAATACAACGTGGCGCGCGGGTTGCGGCGTTGTTTCGGCTATCGCACCGCGGTGTGCACGGCGTTCGCGGACAACGACGTGGGCCGGTTGCTGGAGGACTTCGTCCTGCAGGGAGGCGTGGCCACGGATTACGTGCTCTGGCGGCCTTTCGACGGGGTGGGCGCCGCCGTGCGGAACGGCCTGAATTTCACCGAGCGGGGGTATGGGGTGCGCGGGGCGGTGGGGATCCCGGATCGCGGCCACACCGCGGCCGGCCAACTCAAACCCGGGGATTTCAACTGGGACCGGATCTTCGGCGAGCACGGCTGTCGGTGGCTGCATACCGGCGGCATTTTCGCGGCGCTCAGCACCACCACGGCCGACCTCGTGATCGAGGCGGTCCAGGCCGCCAAGCGTCATGGGGTGCTGGTGAGCTACGACCTGAATTATCGGCCCAGCCTCTGGAAGAGCATCGGAGGCCAGGATAAGGCCCGTGAGGTGAACCGGCGGATCGCTCCCTTCATCGATGTCATGATCGGCAACGAGGAGGACTTCACGGCGGCGCTGGGGTTCCACGTCGAGGGGGCCGATGACAACCTGCTGCACCTCGATGTCAGCGCGTTCAAGTCGATGATCGAGACGGCGGTTCGGACCTATCCGAACTTCCGGGTGGTGGCGACGACGCTCCGCACGGTGCGCACCGCGACGGTCAACGACTGGGGCGCGGTGGCGTGGTCGGCGGACGAGGGCCTCGTGCAGGCGACCCATCGCGAGGGGCTGGAGATCCTCGACCGGGTCGGCG
>JBBQML010000509.1:0-4477 GCA_038328885.1 Verrucomicrobiota bacterium
GACGCGCCGACCCAGGATCGGATCGCCGGGATCTTCGAGCGGGTGGCCGGGATCTTCGACGAGGTGATGGTCGACGACTTCTGGTTCACGGAATGCTCCTGCAAGGATTGTGACTCGGCCAGGGTGGCGCGACGCGTCACGGTGGGCGGTCGGGTGACGACGGCGGACGGGGATACCTGGGACGACTACCGTCGCGAGCTCATGCTGCGGATGTCCGCCGAACGCGTGCTTGGCCCGGCCCGCCGGGTGAACCCGAACTGCCGGATCATCCTCAAGTTTCCCCAATGGTATGACACGTTCCACGAGCGTGGCTATGACGTGGACCGGGAAACGCGGCTCTTCGACCGCATCTGGGTGGGCACCGAGACACGGGACTACGAGGACAAGCAGTGGGGAGGGACCGTCCAGTACGAGGCCTACTTCATCATGCGGTGGCTGGGTGGGATTGGCGGGGCGAAGTGCGGGGGCGGTTGGTACGATTGGCTGGGCACCACGCCGTCGACCTATGTGGAGCAGGCGCGCCAAACCATCCTGGGCGGCGCCCGTGAGTCGCTGCTGTTCTGCTATGGCGGGCTGCAGGGCACAACCGGGCCCGGCAACGTTGAGGCGCTGCGGACCCAGATGGCGGAGTTGCTGAGCGTGGCGCGGGAGGTGGGGAAGCGCGCCATCCTCGGGATCGCGGCCTACAAACCGGCCAACAGCCCTGCCGGCGGCGAGCGGCGGGTGTTCGATTTCGTGGGGATGCTGGGACTCCCGCTGGTGCCATGCCACGAATTCCCGACCAATGCGTCGGCGGCGTTTTTTTCGAAGCATGCGCTGGCCGACCCCGGTTTCGCGGCGAAGTTCCGGGCGTTCCTGGCCGCGGGACATCCGGCGTTGATCACGGATGGCCTGGCCGGGGCGCTACCGGCGGGTCTGGGACGCGATGCGCCCGGGGTTCAGGTCCTGCGCGTGGCGGGGGAACCGAAGAACCTGCTCGTCCTGCCCCAGGCTGAGCTGGATGCGTTGAGGATTCCCCTGCTGCGGCCGCTCAAGGTCAGCCTGATCGCGCCGAACCGGGTGGCGTTCTGCCTCTTTACCGACGGCAGCACGGTGCTCCAGAATTTCAACGACACGAACGTCGTGGCGAGGCTCGACGACCACAGCGAGGAGATCCCCGGCCGGGGCTGGGTGCGGCGGTGGCGGTAGCCGGAACCCGGTCCGGTGGATCAGCTTTGAGCGGAGGGCTTCGGCGGCGCCGCTCAACACGATGTTGCCGGCCGGATCGGTTCCGTGACGAGGGTGCCGCGCTCGTTCCTCGAGCGCAGCGGACCCGGCGTGGTCAGCGCCGCGAACAAAGGATGGTCGACGGTGCCCCGGCGCCCTTAGGTTCGTGTGACAACGATCCACCTCACTCCTGCGCGCATGAACGAAGTCCGTCTTGGCATCATCGGGGTCGGAAACATCGGCCGTCATCACGCGAACTACCTGCTCGAGGGCAAGGTGCGCCGGGCGCGCCTGGCGGCGCTTTGCTCGGTGATTCCCCGGGAATTGGAGCCCTATCGGGGCCGTGGCCCCCAGTTGTTCACCGAGGCAGGGGAGTTGCTGCGGTCGGGCACGGTGGACGCCGTGGTGATCGCGACGCCCCACTTCCAGCATGTGACCATCGGGATCGAGGCCCTGGAGGCCGGGGTGCACATCATGGTCGAGAAGCCGGTGGCGGCGCACAAGGCGGACGCCGAGCGACTCATTGCGGCCGCACGGGCGCGGCCCGACCGGGTCTTCGCCGGCATGTTCCAGCTGCGGGTGGAGCCCCGTTACCTGAAACTTCGCCAGTTGATCTCGGGGGGTGAACTCGGGGAGATCCAGCGCCTGACGTGGATCAACACGGATTGGTTCCGGACGGATGCCTACTTCGCGAGCAGCGACTGGCGTGCCACTTGGAAGGGCGAGGGTGGGGGAGTGTTGATCAACCAGTGCCTGCACAACCTCGATACGCTGCAGTGGCTGTTGGGCATGCCGTCGAGGGTGCGGTCCTTCTGTCACCTCGGTCGCCACCGCAACATCGAGGTGGAGGACACCGTCACTGCCTATCTCGAATGGGCGGGCGGCGCGACGGGGACCTTCGTGTCGACCACCGCCGAAGCCCCGGGGACCAACCGTCTGGAAATCGCGGGCTCGCGCGGGCGGATCGTGCTGGAGAACGACCGGCTGATCTTCGATCGCAACGAGGTGGATGCGGTCGAGTTCAACCGGACGAGCCGGAGCGGCTTCGCCAAGCCGGAGACCTGGCGCATTGAAATTCCCTTCCAGAACGCGGTGCTTCCGCACGCCACGCTGATGCAGGGGTTCGTGGATGCCATCCTCGACGGCACTCCGGCGCTCGTGCGCGGGGAGGAGGGACTGCCGTCGATCGAACTGGCCAACACGATGCTCTACTCCTCGCTGGTGGAGCGCACGATCGAGCTGCCACTCGATGCGGCGGCGTATGAGGCGAAGCTCAACCAGCTCATCGCGGAATCCCGGTTCGAGAAGCAGGTGGTCAAGCCGGGGGCCGACGATTTCGAGAAATCATTCCGCCGTTAGTCCGCTCCTTCGTAGCTTCGAAGCGGGAAGGGTTCGCCATGCTGAACATTCATCATCTGGAACTGTTCTACTTCGTTGCACGCCACGGGGGCATCGCCCAGGCGGTGCGGAACATGCCGTACGGGATCCAGCAACCGGCGATCAGCGCCCAGATCATCGCGCTGGAGGATCATCTCGGCATCACGCTGTTCCGTCGGCGTCCGTTCGAGCTCACCGAGGGGGGGCGCGAACTGTACGCTTTCGCCGAGCCGTTCTTCGGCCGGTTGGACGAATTGGAGGAACGGCTGCGGGGGGGCGCCAGCCATCGGTTGCGCATTGGTGCGTCGCAGACCGTGTTGCGGGACCACCTTCCCGTCATCCTGCGTGACCTGAGGGGTCGTTTCCCGGCCTTGAAGATCACCCTGCGGGCGGGGTACCAACTCGAGCTCGAGCATCTCCTCACCGCCGGTGACATCGACCTCGCGGTCACGGTGATCGACCGCACCGTCGCCTCCGGCCTGAGGGCGGATATCCTGATCGAATTGCCGCTCGCCCTGCTGGTTCCCCGGTCGGTGAAGGCGCGCACGGTGACCGAGATCCTGAGCGCGGATCGAATCAACGAGCCGTTGATCTCGATGCGCGCGGATGAGGCGGTGCCCCGCTTCTTCCAGCAGGAACTTGGTCGGCGGGGGATTGCCTGGCCGGTGTCGATCGAGGCGGGCACGCTGGAGTTGGTCGCCACCTACGCCGCCGAGGGTTTTGGCATCGGTCTGGGCGTGGACATTCCGGGGGTGAAGGCGCCCCCGGGGGTTCGGGTGCTTCGGTTGGACGATTTTCCCCGCCTGGCGATCGGCACTCTCTCCGCCGGCCGCCTGGCCCCGGTGGCCGAGGCGCTGACCGGCCTGCTCACGCAGGCGGCCAAGGCGATGGACTCGCTGCGGACCGCGACCACACCCGCGAACTCGGGCTGACTCCCTTCCAAGGCCCCGGTGGTGGGACCGCGAAACACACTAAACACGCGAAAACGGGGACAAGGGGAACGACCGGATGGACCCCGGGGATCTGTCTGTCGTGGGGTTTCAGCGCACCGGCAGGGATCGGATCTTCAGCTTTGGAGTACGTTCCTTTCGCGTGCTGCGTGTGTTTCGCGGTTGATCCTCCGGGCTTTCCACGGAGGCGCGAGAGACCGGGTCGCCGGCTGCCACTCGACGAACCCCCCGGGTTTGGGGTAGTCATCGCCCATGATTCTCACCGGGATCGGCGATGAAGCGGGCGCGTCCCTGGGCGGCCAGGTGGCCGCGGCGCGGGAGTTGGGTTGGCGGACCCTCGAGATGCGTGGGGTGCAGGTGCCGGGCTTCGACAAGGCGAACTTCCATGACCTCCCGGACGCGGCGTTCGATCGGGCGGTCGGGGAGTTGCGGGCGGCGGGCCTGGGCGTCCACTGCTTCGGGTCCACGATCATGAACTGGGCCAAGACCGTGGAAACCCCCTGGGAGGTCACGCTCGCCGAGGTGAAACGGTGCGTTCCCCGCATGCAACGGCTGGGCACTCGGTTCGTGCGGATCATGAGCCTCAAGCCCGCTGACGACACCTGCACGATCCCGAAGATCGTCTTCGAGAGGGTCTGGGAAGTCACCCAGCGATTCCTGGACGCCGGGCTGACGCCGGTGCACGAGAACTGCATGAACTACGGCGGGATGAGTTGGCAGCATGCGCTGGAACTCCTCGACCGCTGCCCCGGGCTGAAGTGGGTATTCGACACCGCCAACCCGGTGTTCAACCCCGACCGATCCAAACCACGGCCGTGGCCGCGCCAGGACCCGTGGGAGTTCTGGGAACACGTCCGCGACCACGTGGTGCATCTCCACGTCAAGGATGCGACCTGGGACCCGGGCAAGAACGACGCCGACTACAACTGGCCGGGGGAAGGGCA
>JBBQML010000510.1:0-4473 GCA_038328885.1 Verrucomicrobiota bacterium
CTCTGTTCGCCGGGGTAGGCGCGTCGTCGCCGGTTCGGGCGGATGCCACCTACCTGCCGCTCAGCTCCGGACCTGTTTCCCAAGACTGGTCGTCTCTCACCTTGATCACCGTCAATGATGGGTGGGAGGGTGTTCCAGGCTTCATCGGTTATCTCGGCCAGGCCTTGACGAGCGCCACCGGCGTCGATCCTCAGACGGTGCTCGCACCCAGCTCGGCAGCCAATGACATCGACGTCATCGCCAACCAATCGAATCCGACGATCACGAATGGCGGCGTGGCGGAGTTTGATGGCCTGGCCAATCCGACGATCGCCCTCCAGGGGTCAGGGACCGCGGGTGCGCCGCACCTCGTGCTGCACTTGGATACCACGGGTCGGCGTGCGATCACGATTCGCTACACGCTGCGTGACCTCGACGGCTCCGCAGACAATGCCATCCAGGCCGTGGCTCTCCAGTTTCGCGTGGGGACCAGTGGTGGCTTTACCTCGGTTCCAGCCGGTTTTGTCCCCGACGCGACGTCGGGTCCGTCCCTCGCCACCCTGACCACCGTGGTCAACGCGGTGCTCCCGGTTGCGGCCGAGAATCAGCCTCGGGTGCAGGTTCGCATTCTCACGACCAACGCCGTCGGAAACGACGAGTGGGTGGGGGTCGATGATCTTTTGGTCACCAGCACCGGGACCGGTCCAGGCGTCAGCGTTGCCCAGTCCGGGGGATCCACCGCTGTCGCCGAAGGCGGGGCCTCCGACAGCTACACCCTCAGTCTGGAAACGGCGCCGAACGGTCCTGTGACCATCACCGTGACCGCCGATCCGCAGGTTGAGGTCAGCGCCGATGGCGTGGTCTTCTCCCCGACCCTGGCGCTGAGCTTCACGTCGACGGAGGCACGCACCGTGACGGTGCGTGCGATCGACGACGGGGTGTTTGAGGACACTCATGCCGGAGCCCTGACGCAGGCGATCACGTCGACGTCCGATCCGGTCAACTACCCGGTTTCGCTGGCGATTCCCGGTCTCGCCGTGGCGATCGCGGACAACGATGCGCCGACCGTGCCGACGCGCATCTCCGTGATTCAAGGGTCCGGGGACTCCTCGCCTCGTTTGAATGCGACGCTCGCGGTGTCAGCGGTCGTGACCGGATTCATCACCGGATCCTCGGGAACGCGCGATGGCTTTTTCCTCCAGGAAGAGGATGCGGAGACCGACACGGATCCGGCCACCTCGGAAGGTTTGTTCGTTTACACGGCGCAGACCGCAGCCTTGGCGGCTACGGTTGCTGACCTCGCCCTTGGGGATGGAGTGACGGTGGTCGGCAAGGTGGTCGAGTTCGGTCGCCTGACCGAGTTGACGACGGAAGCGGTTGGCGTTGCCTCCGTGACCCGGACGGCCACGGGCCTGGCTCTGCCCATACCCGTGACGGTGCGATTCCCGATTGCTTCGGCGACGGCCCTGGAGCGGTTCGAGGGCATGCGCGTGACCGTGCCGGAAACCCTGACCGTGTCTGGAAATGGAGGCTTGGGACAGTTCGGTGAACTGGTTTTGTCCTCTGGCGGGCGGCTCGTTTCAGCCACCACCGTGATCGATCCGAATGATGCGGTCGCCTCGGGCACCACCTCGAGTGGCGCGGCCAATGTTGCCGCCGTCACCGCCCGGCAGGCGGCGGACTCCCTGCGGGAGATCCTTCTGGATGACGCCTCGACCCGTTCGTATCCAGTTCCGACTCCCTATCTTTCCAGTACCGATCCAGGCACCGCCACCCGGAGGGTGGGCGACACCGTCACGGGCTTTGTCGGTGTCCTGTCGTATGGGTTTGGCCGCTATCGTTTGCAGCCGGCGAGTCCGGTCGGATTCGTCGCGGCGAATCCGCGCACGGTGATGCCGCCCGTGCTGGGGGGCACGGTCAAGGTGGCCAGTTTCAATGTGCTGAACTACTTCACGACCTTTGGCGGGGGCAATGACCGGGGAGCGAGTGGTGCGGCGGAGTTTGAGCGTCAGAAAACCAAGATCGTCGCGGCGCTGAAGGCGCTGGATGCCGACATTGTCGGATTGATCGAGCTGCAGAACCGGGCGGACGGGGCGGGCGTGACGGGTGAAACCGCGGTGAACGATCTCGTGGCCGCACTGAACGCCGCGATCGGCACGGCCGGGGTCTACGTCGTCCGTCCGGCACCCGCGGCGGGCACGGGCACCGATTACATCCGCACGGCGTTCATCTACAAGCCGTCCCGGGTCTCCCCGGTCGGTGAGAGCTTTACGGATACGGATCCGGTCTTTCAGCGGCCCCCGCTGGCCCAGGTCTTCTCCCGGGTGGGCGAGGGCTCAGCCTTTATCGCCTGCATCAACCACTTCAAGTCCAAGGGCAGCGGTTCGGGTGCGGATGCGGACCAAGGCGATGGCCAGGGTGCGTCGAACGCGAGCCGGAAGCTGCAGGCGCAACGCCTGATCAGGTTTCTCGATGGAGTGAAGGCGGGTACCGGCGAGCCTGACGTGCTGATCATCGGCGATCTCAATGCTCACGCCGAGGAGGACCCGATCGACCTGCTGCGGGCCGCCGGCTACGTCGATCTGATCGAGCGTTTTGTCGCGACGCCCCGGTACTCCTACAATTTCGACAACGCCTCCGGTTATCTTGATCACGCCCTGGCCAACGCCAGCCTGGTTCCTCAGGTGGCGGGCGCGGCGGAGTGGCACATCAATGCGGATGAGCCCGCCTTCCTCGACTACAACCTCGAGCTGAATCCCAACAATCCCGGTGCGGGAAACAAGAGCGCGGCGCAGCAGGCGATCAACGCCGGCACGCCGTATCGCAGTTCGGATCACGATCCCCTGCTGGTTGGGCTCCGCTTGGCGGACGCGGGCGGCGTCACCGTCCCTTCGATCTCCCGGCAGCCGGTTGGCCAGTCGGTCAGCCTCGGTGATTCCGCCACCTTCACGGTGGACGGAGCGGGCACGAGTCCGTTGGTCTACGAATGGTTTTTCAATGGACGCAAGGTGTTCGGAGCCGCTGGGTCCACGTTGACCCTGAACGCGGTGGGGTTGGAACAGGTGGGAGTTTATTCTGCGCGGGTGACCGGTCAGGGAGGGGTTGTGGAAAGCCGCGCGGCTGTCTTGGGTGTTCGCTCCGCGGCCAAGGTCGCCGGAGGGGGCACCGAGGTGGCCGCGGATCTCCGTCACCCGAACGGGAACATTTACGACCAGATCCTGCTCACGGGGACGGCGGCGGTGATCACGGCGGATCCGGGTCAGGTCACCCGACTCTCCTTCATCGATCTCAACGATGATATTGTGCAGGTGGAGTTTGCAGGTCCAGGCAGCCTGACGGTTGTGCTCGATGCGGCCTCGGGGCCGGCGGTTCCCTTGAATTACGTGCAGGCCGTGACCTATTTGAAGGGGCATGCGCGGGTGGTGGTGGCGGGTGCGGAGGTGGGCACCAACGTCTCGATTTTCAGTGTGGGACGCGCCAATGCGGTGAATCAGGCCCTGTTCCGCAACGACGTGGCTTACGACGGTCTGGCGGATATCGCGTTTCTGGCCTTGGCCAGCGCGGACGGGCGTTTTGGCGGAGTCCGCACGTCAAATGCGACCTACTTTGCCACGCAGGGATTGACGGGGCTTTATGCACCGGGAGTCGAGTTTACCGGGCCGGCATTTGTCGGTGATCTGGCGGCCTATGACGATGCGACCGGAGTGTTCATCCTGGGTTCGGGCTCCGACATTCGAGTCGCCGGGGGAGATCTGGCCCAACCCAACGGCCGGGCAGTGCGCGTCGGAGGAATTTCCCAGCTGAAATTCGTCGCCGGAACCACTTCGCATGGAACCCTGCTTTCTGCGCAGGCCAATCAAGCGCGCTTGGAGCAGGAGGGGGTGGACGTTACCTCTCTGATCGTGGTCAACCCGGGTACGCCCTGAGTTGTCTTGGGGGGGCGCTCTCGGAGACTGCCGGCAGCGGCGCTATTTTCGCGGCGGGCGATTCTTCAGGTTTTTGTGCGCGGCATCGAGGCGAGCGCGTTCTTTGGCGGTCAGGCTGGAGATCCCGGACTGGGCGATCTTGTCGAGCAGGGCGTCCACCTCGGCCATCGAGGTATCTTTCACGGTGGCACCGACAATCGTTTTGGCGGTGAGTGGCTTGGACTCGCGGAAGCGGGGCCGCGTGGGGGGTTCCGGTTTGTTCAGCGTTGGAAAGGTCAGTCGACCTTGAACGTAGAGGACGAACGAGGAGGCGAATCCGACGGTGGACCAGAGGGAGAGGAGGGCGATCCAATTGCGGTTGGACAGCGCGATCAGGCTGTAGACGCCGACGAGGACCAAGGCGACCCACTTGGCCAGCAGGCCAAAGAGCATTGCGACATTCGGGTAGAGGGTGGCGAAGGCGATGAAGATGCCGAACCCTCCGGTCTGCCCCGCCAAGGTCGTCGGCCAACCGAAGCCCCCGAGCAGGGTCATCAGCAAAACGGGCGTGAGGTAGAGCCCGGCATAG
>JBBQML010000511.1:0-4458 GCA_038328885.1 Verrucomicrobiota bacterium
TTCACCGGCCGCGTGTGCCCGGCCCCCTGTGAAGGTTCGTGCGTCCTCGGCATCAACGCGCCCCCGGTGACCATCAAGAACATCGAGTGCACGATCATCGACCGCGGCTGGGAGCAGGGCTGGGTGCTCCCCGAGCCGCCCAAGCGCCGCACCGGCAAGAAGGTCGCCGTGATCGGTTCCGGTCCCGCCGGGCTTTCGGCCGCCGCCCAGCTCAACCGGGCCGGGCACTGGGTCACGGTGTTCGAACGCGCCGACCGTCCCGGCGGATTGCTCATGTACGGCATCCCGAACATGAAGCTCGACAAGGAGGAGGTCGTCCTGCGCCGGTTGGATCTGCTGACCAAGGAGGGCATCGACTTCGTGTGCAACACCGAGATCGGTCGCGATAAACCGGCCGGGGAGTTGCTGGCCGAGTACGACGCCATCGTCCTCTGTACCGGCGCCACCAAGCCCCGGGACCTGCCCGTCGAGGGCCGGAGCCTCAAGGGAATCCATTTCGCCATGGAGTTCCTGACCGCGAACACCCAGGCCGTCCTCGAAGGCCAGTTCAACGGCAACCACATCTCCGCAGCCGGCAAGGACGTCATCGTGATCGGCGGCGGCGACACCGGCACGGACTGCGTCGGTACCTCGCTCCGCCACGGCTGCCGCAGCCTGGTGCAGGTGGAGATCCTGCCGAAGCCGCCCCAGGAGCGGGCTGCCGACAACCCCTGGCCCGAGTGGCCGAAGGTGTACAAGCTCGACTACGGACAGGAGGAGGCGGCGGCAAAGTTCGGGGGCGACCCGCGCGTCTACCTGGCCACCGCCAGGAAATTCATGGATGACGGGCATGGCCAGGTGACCGGGGTTCACCTGGTCAACATCACCTGGAGGAAGAACGAGAGGGGGCAGTTCATCCCCGAGGACGTTCCGGGCAGCGATCGCGTCGTCCCCGCCCAGTTGGTGTTGCTGGCGATGGGATTCCTCGGGCCCGAGCAACCCCTGCTCGAGAGCCTGGGGGTCGAGCGTGACCCTCGCAGCAACGTCAAGGCCGACCACGGTCGTTTCCAAACGACCGTGCCGAAGGTGTTCGCCGCGGGGGATTGCCGCCGCGGCCAGAGCCTCGTGGTCTGGGCATTCAACGAAGGCCGCGGCGCTGCCCGTGAATGTGATCGCTGGCTGATGGGGACGACCAGCCTGCCTTGAGCAGGGGGGCGATCCCGCGCGTCGGCTGCGGCAGGGGATGGCGGCAACGCGTGTCCCGGAGCTGAACGTGATCCGCCATCTTACCACGCGACTTCTGGGGCTGGTTCCCCTGCTGCTCCTGATCAGCCTGCTGACGTTCGTCCTCGTGCGCCTGGCGCCCGGCGGCCCTTTCGATCGCGATCGGGCCCCGGCCTCGCCGGAGATCGAACGTGCCCTTCGGGCCCGCTACCACCTCGATCAGCCGTTCTGGCGCCAGTACGCGTCGTTCCTGTCCGGTGCGGTGCGCGGGGACTTCGGACCTTCGCTGAGGTATCGCAGCCACAGTGTGACCGAGATCGTGGCGCAGGGGTTGCCGGTGTCGCTTGTCCTCGGAGGGCTGGCCTTCACCCTCGCCCTCGGGTTGGGGCTCCCGTTGGGCTTTGTCGGTGCCGTGTGGCGCGGAACTCCCGCCGACTGGATGACGAGCCTGCTGGCCTTGCTTGCGCTCTGCGTGCCCGGTTTCGTCGCCGGCCCGCTCCTCATGTTGGCTTTCGCCGTGAAGCTCGACCTCCTGCCGGTCGCGCTTTGGGGCGGCCCCACGCACCTGGTGCTGCCGGTGGTGACCCTGGGCTTGTACTACGCCGGACGTGTGGCGCGGTTGATGCGCGAGGGCATGACCGAAATCCTGCGCGCCGGGTTCATTCGCACCGCCCGTGCACGGGGCGTCAGTGAAACCGCCATCCTCTTGCGCCATGCGTTGCCGCTGGCGATCCAGCCTGTGGTGGCCTACGCGGGGCCGCTGCTGGCCGATCTGCTCACCGGGTCCTTCGTGGTGGAGAACCTCTTCCAACTCCCCGGCATCGGCACCTTGACCGTGAATAGCGCCCTCAACCGGGACTACCCCCTCATCGTGGCGCTCGTCCTGCTCTACGCAGCGCTGCTGCTCCTGCTCAACCTGGCTTCCGACCTCGCCCATGCCTGGCTTGATCCCCGCCTGCGCTATGGCTGACGCCCTCCCCACGGCTGCCCAGTCGCGCTCACCCGCCGCCCGGGGTTGGTCGCGCTTCTTCCGGAACCGGGCCGCCTTGGCGGGTGCCGCGGTGCTCCTGCTGCTGCTGTCCTTCGTCGCCGGGGCCGAGCTCTGGCTGCCACACACGCCCAACGCCCTCTCCGAATCGCGCTTCGCCACCCCGTCGACAGAGCATTGGCTGGGCACCGACGCAAATGGCCGTGACGTCCTGGCCCGCGTCTGCGCCGGTGCCCGGATCAGCCTTACCGTCGGGTTCGCCGGCGCGGGCGTGAGCCTGGTCATCGGCGTGCTCTGGGGCGCCTGCGCCGGTTATGCCAGCGGCCGCCTGGACGGGTTCCTGATGCGGACGGTCGACGTCCTCTATTCGTTGCCGGCCATTATTTTCGTGATCGTGCTGGTGGCGGCCTTTCAGGAGCCGGTGAAGGCGGCGCTCGAGGCCATGCTCGGGCCTTCCGGGGGTTCAGCCGCGGGACTGGTGTTCCTCGTGCTCGGTCTGGGCGGAGTATCCTGGCTCACCATGGCCCGGATCGTTCGAGCCCAGGTGCGCGGCCTGCGGTCGCGGCCGTTCGTGGAGGCGGCCCGGGCCATGGGCGCCAGTCATGCCCGCATCCTCTTTCGCCACATCCTGCCCAACAGCGCGGCAGTGATTCTCGTGTACCTCACGCTGACGATCCCCGCGGTGGTGTTGGGCGAGTCCTTCCTGAGCTACCTCGGCCTGGGAATCCAGCCTCCGCAGGCCAGCCTCGGCTCGCTGATCGCCGAGGGGGCCGGCCAGATCAACCCGCTGTCGACGCAGTTCTGGCTCCTGGCCGGCCCGGGCGGAATGTTGGTCGGGTTGTTGCTCGCCCTGGGATTCCTCGGCGACGGCCTGCGCGATGCGCTGGATCCAGCCGTGGCCTAGAGGAGGGGAGAAATTGTCAACAATTTAGATCCGACCCCAACGGCCATTCCATTCCTCGACGCCCCCGCCTCAGGTCGCTATTTTCCGCCCTCGCATGGGATTGTTGCGTCGTTTGTTACCGGGCTGGTCGCTGTCGGCAGCGCTGGCAGTCTCGCTGGGGCTGTTGTTCGGGTCCGCGACGGGCTGCCGCAAGCCCCCGGAGGGTGCGGCCCCCGCAGGAGGCCCGGCCGGACGCCCGGGCGTCGGCGGCGGCAGGCCCCTGATGAAGGTCATCGCCGTATCCGCGGTTCGCCAATCGGTGGAGGAAACCCTGGCCCTGGTCGGCACGGTGATGGCGAATGAACAGGTCGAGATCCGCGCCGAGAGCGAGGGCTTCGTCGAGGCCATCCGCTTCACCGAGGGACAGGAGGTGAAGCAGGGCGATCTGCTGGTGACGCTGGATGAGACAAGGCTCCAGGCGACGTTGGAGGAGGCGGAGGCCTCGCTGAAACTCAGCGGCCAAACCTACGACCGCGCCAAGGAACTGCTGGGCGCACGGCTGGTCTCGCAGCAGGAGTTCGATCAGGCGGCTTCCCGCCTCGCCGCGGATGAGGCGGCGGTCGCCGGCCGACGCCGACAGTTGAAGGAGGCGCGCGTCTCGGCCCCTTTCAGCGGTATCCTCGGCGCCCGGGCGGTCAGCCCGGGTCAGTTGGTCAACCGGAGCATCACCCTGACCTGGTTGGTCGACCTCGACCCCGTGAAGGTCGAGTTCAACGTCCCGGAGCGGTTCCTCAGCCAGATCCAGACCGGCCAGGAGATCGAGGTGACGGTCGCGGCCTGGCCGGGGACGAAGTTCCGCGGCAAGGTCTTCTTCATCGCCCCCTTCGTGGAGCCGGTCAGCCGCACGATCCTGGTGAAGGCCGAGATCCCCAACGGGGATCGCCAACTCAAGCCCGGGATGTTCGCGAGCCTCGACCTGACCCTCCAGGTGCGGGCGCATGCGGTGGTGATTCCGGAGGCCGCGCTGAGCCAGATCCTTGATGACAATCGTGCCATGGTGATGGTGGTGGGCGCCGACCAAACCGTGGCGGTGCGCGCCATCCGGGTGGGGATCCGACTCCCGGGCCGGGTCGAGGTGAGTGAGGGCCTGGAGGCCGGCGAACAGGTGGTCGTGGAGGGGCTCCAGAAGATTGCCCCGGGGATGAAGGTCGAGTTGGCCCCGCCCGAGGAGGCGAAGCCTTACGCCGTGGCGAAGCCCGCCTGAACCCCAGCTCCCCCCCCAGCCATGCAACTGCCCGACATCTGCATCCGCCGGCCCGTGTTCACCACCATGATGAACCTGGCGCTGGTGCTCTTCGGTGTCATCGGCCTCAGCCGCCTCCCG
>JBBQML010000512.1:0-4448 GCA_038328885.1 Verrucomicrobiota bacterium
GGCGAACATCCTGTCCTCGGGCGTCCGCACCGCGGACGACGTCCGGCGGCTCGAGCGGCGCCTGGTTCAATACAGTGGGGAGCGACGGGAACTCAATCTGCAGTTGAGGAAGTACCTTTACGCGAACCTATATTTCAATCCCGCGGTCCACGTGCCGAACCAGCGTGCGGTCCGGATGCTGGAGGAGTTGTTCCAACATTTCGTCGATCACCCGGAAGAGCTGGGGGAAGGGGCACGCCGTCGGGCTGACCGCGAGGGATTCCACCGGGCGCTGTGCGACTACCTGGCCGGGATGACCGACCGCTACGCGATCCAGGAACACGCCCGACTCTTCGGGGCGTGAGGTGGGGGTGGCCTCATGCCGGGGTTTCAGGGACCGGGCGGGCGGGCGGGTGCGGACCGCAGGAAGGTGGCCAGATCGGCGAGTCGGTCGGTGTTGATGAGGTCCACCCCGGCCTCGAGGTGTGCCTGCCAGACGCCGACAACGTCGGGGGCGCCCCAGAACCGGATACGCCGGCCCTGGTCATGAGCCTGCCGCACCCATGCTGCCAGTTTGGTCCTCTCCTCTAATGGAAGCTCCGACACCCCCTTCCAGCGGAAATGCGACTGCCAATTGTCACTGACCAGAGGGACGAGATGCCGGTTCGGCAACGGGTCGCGGGCGAGGTCCGTCAACCGTCCGTCGAGGGCGACGAGGCGTTCCTGTTCCCCGGCCACCAGGTCCCACGGGCGGTCCCCGGAGAGGATGACCGTGATGGCGTTGGTCTCCGTCCGGTCCCGGGTGAAGGCGGTAAGCATGGGCCGGTAGTCGGCCAGGACTTCCCGCAACCTTTGATAGGTGGCGGAACCGTCGGACTTCAGATCGATGAGCAGGGTGAAGGGGGGGCCGTCGCGATAGACCCGCCCGTGGTGGGCGCGCACGCGATCGCGGAGCGGATCGAGGTACAAAGCCTCCAGCGTCCGCTCGGGCTTCACTTTGGGCCGGTCGTGCGCCACGAGCAGTTGGCCGTCCACGAGGTAGATATCCGCCTCGACGCTGGTGAATCCCTGGTCCAGCGCGTCGAGGAGCGGGCGCGTATGTTCGTAATCGTTGTGGGCGTGGGCGCGGGGCAGTGGCTGCTGGGCGGCGGCGGCGAGGGCGGCGGCCAGCAGGCCGAGGAGGGTGAGGAGGCGGCGCGGCATGCGCGGAGGCTGGCGTGGTGGCCGGGGATTGAAAACAGGCAAACCACGCCCCCGTCTCAGAGTGCCCAGCCTTGACGATAGGGCGGGGCGAGGTGGTCGTTCGCGTCCTTTGCGCTGGTGAACTGGCCGGCGGTGCCGTCCCACTCGAGTTTTCGGCCGGGGTACTTCATGGCGATGACGCCGAGCAGCGGGACCTCGGTCAGGGGACCGCCGTACGCGAAGTCGGAGCCGGCCTTGCGGCCGTTGCGGATGGCGTCGAGCCAGTCGCGGTGGTGCTCCAGGCCGCGGGGGAGGGTCTGCGCGGGCTTCTGGAATGCCTCCATCCTGGCATGCGGAATCAGGCGCACCCCGCCCGCGCCGTGGGAGCCGTAGACCAGGGTGCCCTTGTCGCCGATGACGACGGCGCCGGTCTTGATCGGCTTCTCGTCCGCGTCAAGTTCCGGCGGCCGAGGAATGGGCATGGTGCCGCTGTACCAGTGGAGGGTGATGGGACCGCGCCTGGCGTTCGCGGGGAATTCGTAGGTGAGGTGGTCACCTTTGGGGAAGGCGTCCCCCTGGGTCTTCGGGTCGTAGTCCCCGACCTCGGCCACGACGGACGTGGGCGCGCCAAGATCGAGGGCCCAGAACACGGGATCGACGACGTGGCACATCCAGTCGCCGACGGTGCCATTGCCGAACGGCACCCAGCCGCGCCAGGAGCCTGGTAGGTAAGCGGGGTGGTAGGGGCGGAACTGGGCGGGACCAAGCCAGAGATCCCAGTCGAGCGTGGAGGGGACGGCGTGGGTTTCCTTCAGGCGGGGGAGTTGGTCGATGCCGGAGTTCACGGCCTCGCAGCCGCAGTGGATGGTGTGGACGTTTCCGATGGCGCCGGCCCAGATCCATTCGCAGAGGTTGCGGATGGAGTCGAATGAATGTCCCTGGTTGCCCAGTTGCGTCACGACCTTGTGCTCTGCGGCCGCCTTCATCAGCTCACGGACCTCGTGGATGGAGTGGGCGAGCGGTTTCTCGCAGTAAACGTGCTTGCCCCGTTTGATCGCAGCCATGGCGGCGACGGCGTGAACATGATCGGGCGTGGCCACGACCACGGCGTCGATTTCCTTCTCCATCGCATCGAACATCTTCCGGAAGTCACGGAACTGCCTGGCGTTGGGGAAGCGCTTGAAGGTGTCGGCGGAGCGGACGAGGTCCGCGTCGCAGAGGGCGACCAGGTTGTTGCCCGGGGCGACGGCTGCGAGGTCCCCGGCGCCCATGCCGCCCACGCCGATCCCGGCGATGTTGAGGCGTTCGCTCGGGGGCGTCTGACCGCTGGCCGCGATGACGTGGCGGGGAACGATCATCACCGTGGCGGTGGAGGCGGCGGCGGACCGGAGGAACTGGCGGCGTGAAGTTCTCATGGGGGGGCTTGGGTCATGGGTCATGGTCGGGACTCTACGGGGAGGATGCGAGGTTGAAAAGTGTGCGGGGGTCGGTACAGGGCAGGCCGAGGGCCTCGGCGACGGCGCGGTGCGTGATCGCGCCGTGGGCGACGTTGATTCCGCCGATCAGGATTGGTTGGCGCTGCGTGGCTTACTGGAGGCCCAAGTCGGCAAGCCATTTGTTCCTGATCCTTAACCTCGCGGGGAATGCCGACGACCATGGGGAATTGGTGGCAGAGGAGCGGCGAGCGGCAAAGAGGTTTCGGATGGCGAGGAGGCCAGGGGTCGGAGGGGCCTTCAGAGGAGGAGGGACACCATTCCACCGGCGGTGCCGGCCGCCCAGAGCAGTGCGACCGCGGCGGGCCTGGACCAGCCGGCCCGCACGAGCCGGTGGGAGAAGTGGTTGGTGTCCCCGATCCAGGGCGGGCGGCCGAGGCGCGCCCGGATCCAGACCACGGCGGCGAGGTCGGTGAGCGGGACCACCAGCACGAGGAGCGGAGCCAGGACCGCCAGTGCGTGGGGGCGTTCGGGCGAATAGAAACTGGGGAGGATGGCGAGCACCGCGAGGAGGAAGCCGGTGACGTGACTGCCGGCATCCCCGAGGAACGAAGCGGCTCGGGGATAATTCCAAGGGAGGAACCCGAGGAGGGCGCCGCAACCGAGGAGGGCGAGCGCGGCCACCAGGTATTGTCCGTGGCGGGCGGCGGCGATGGCGAAGAAGCCGGAAGCGAGGGCCCCGACGCCGGCACAGAGACCGTTCATGTTGTCGAGGAAGTTCAGGGCGTTGGTGAGACCGACGATCCAGAGGACGGTGATTGCGTAGCTGAAGACGACGCTGGGGACGAACAGCGTGATCCGGACGCCCGCGGCGGCCACCAGCAGGGCGATGAGGAACTGTCCGGCGAACTTGGGGCCTGGGCGGAGTTCGTGACGGTCGTCGAGCCAGCCCAGCACGAGCATCCCGACCAGGCCGAGGAGGATGGCGGCGAGTTGGAGGCGGCGGGCGCCGAAGCCGTAGTCGAGACGGGCGAGGTCGGCGGGGGCGAGGCCGGGGGCCTGACCGGAGGGTCCGGCCGCGAGCAGCAGCAGGGCTCCCGCGGCCAGGGGCGCCAGAAGACCGGTCATCACGGCGAGACCGCCGGCGAGGGGGATTGGCTCGGCGTGGATCTTGCGTGTGCCCGGGTCATCGACGAGTCCCGTGCGCAGGCACCATTGCCTCCAAAGAGGCAGGGTCAGGAGGCAGGCCAGAAAGGATCCGAGGAGGGACCCGAGGTAGAGGGTGAAGGGGAACGTCACGGGTTGGGTGAGAACGGCGAGCTCCGGCGCCGCGATACCGCGCGTGCGGCGAGCAGGCGAAGGTAGAGGTGGTGGAGATCGTCGACCATGCGTTGGACCGGGAAGCAGTCGCGCACCAGCTCCCGTCCTTGCGCGCCGAGCTCGTCGCGGAGGCGGGGGTCGGCGGCGAGTAATCGGATTCTCTCGCGGAGGGCGGTGAGGTTCCCGGTCGGCACGAGGAACCCGGTGCGTCCGTTCAGGCAGACCTCGTTGGCCCCGTCGCAGTCGTAGGCCACGACCGGCCGGCCGGCGGCGAGGGCCTGGGGCAGGGCGCGGGGCAGTCCCTCGCGGCGCGAGAGGTGGACCAGAAGGTCCATGGCGCCGACCAGCGGTGGCACGTCCGAGGGGGCCACCAGACCCGTGAAGACGAAATGGCGCGTCAACCCGAGTCGCGCGATCTCGGCCTCGAAGCGGGCGCGCTGCGGGCCGTCCCCGACCAGGAGGAACCGCAGGTGGGGCAGATCGCGGACCAGTTCCGGGGCGGCGGAGAGGAGGTCGGCGTGGCCTTTGAGATCC
>JBBQML010000513.1:0-4428 GCA_038328885.1 Verrucomicrobiota bacterium
GTCCGTTCGAGCCCTGGGGGATGACCCGCGACGTGCGCTTCACGGATTTTATCGGACGCGAGGCCACGATCACCGTGGACGCGAACGTCCACGCGCCCACGACGGGTCTGCCGAAAGACACCGAGAGCGATCTCAGTGATCGTATCTGGTATTCTCTTTACTCCCACCTCGACGACCGCCAGCCACTCCAGGCCGGATCGGCGGCGAGCGAGGCGCTTCCCTGGCTGCCCCAGTTTCCGGAGTCGGGCAAGGTGTCGGCGGGTCGTCCAACGTTGTTCGCGGACAATGCGGGTGCCAGGCGACTGGCCTCCCTGCGTCCGGGCGACGAGGTGGTGTTCACCGGTGCCCGAACTGGTCACCGCTACGAGGTGGAGGTGACCTCCGTGGTCGCGGAAACGGAACCCACCCAGCTGAAGATCACCTCCACCACCGTCCTTTGGGCGGACGAGGAAAGGAGGCAGCCGGCCGGCACCCTTTATCCCGGCGACGTGATGGAGTTCGACCGCAAACCCGGCCTCGGCGTCGCTTCCGTGCTGGTTGAATCCGCCGAGCCGCGGGAGGAGGATAGACGCTATTCCATTCTCAAGGAGCAGAGAGGAAAGAGTCTCTACGGCAAACCGGGAGAGAACGAGTTGCACTCGGTTCGCCAGGGTGACGTCTTCGAGGTCCTCGCCGCCCCGGAGATGTACAAGGGCAGATGGAATCCGGTGCGCGTGGTCGAATGTGCCAAAGCCAGTCTCGTCGGCCAGATCTGCTGGATGTCCCGCGCCAACCTGGAGAAGTGGCTGACCCCGACCGACGCCGCCGCCGGAACCCCCGGGCTCCTGCGGGGAAACCGAACCGTGAACCGCGGCAGCGGAGGGTTTGCGCGCTGGGATGCCTCCACCTTCGAGACCTTTGTGGTCGATCGCATGGCTGTCCTGCTCAGGGCGCGGGGTTGGGTGGAATTCGACCGATCACACTTCAATGTGAAGATGAAGACCGACCGCGTGGCGCTCGATCAACTACGAGCCGGCAAGGTGATTCATCTGGGGGTTCCGACGGCGGGAGGAAAAAACGCCTACACGACGGTCAGGGCGGGGGAGACCCTCGGTTATGTGGGGCTTTACGGCCTGGACGATGCTGAAGATCCAGGGGAGGAGCGTCGTTCCCAGATCCACTGGGAGGTATTCTGTGAGAAAAACCTCTTTGTGCACCACGCCCGTCGAAACCTTGCGGTGACCGCCGCGGATTCCAGCGAGGACTACAACGTGGACCATCCCCGTCTGCTCGGCATTGTCCGCGCCGCCCTCGATGAGCGGGAGACCAATCTTGGAAAACGGTTTTTTGCCGACAATCTGCTCGAAGCCAAGGAGGTGCGTGCCATGTATCAGGGCGGTGGCAAAGTCGTGGAAACGCTCCGCCGCAGTGCCTGTCGTTTCGTCAGCGAATGGGGCATCAATGTGGATTTGGCCGTGTCGGCGCTTCCCTCGAAGAAGGGACGTGTGCACGCGTGGTTGTTTGGTGAATGGGCCGCCGCGAAGCAGGTTCGGCAGATCCGCTATCTGGTCTGGTGGACCGAGGCCAAGACGGCAGGCGTCCCGATTCCGGCAAGCCCCTGCGTCTGGCATTTCAATCCGGGAGCGTTCCTCGAGTTTTTCAGCGAGTCCGAGATCGAGCGGAAGTCCGTACCCACCGGCATGTCCTTTGACTTCGTTCAGGGATTCGAGCCGCTGCACCTGCCCGACGCCACCGACCCCTTGGACGGAACGGATAGGGTGCCTGAGGAAGAAGCGGAAGCCGTTCGTCCCGAAGAGGGGCCACCGCCGGAGCAGCACTGACGCAACGAACCATCGCGAGCTCGCGTCAAACCGGCGTGACAGGGCGATCGAGGCGAGTAAGGTGGCACGCGTGAACCCGGGCGAAATTCCCCCTGATCCGCCCCCTCCGTCGTCGGTTCCCCTTCCGGTCCCCTTTGCTCCGCCCGCGAATGCAGCCACGGAGCCAGCGGCGGTCGCGTCCCCGCCGACCAGCCCGCTCACACCGGAGGAACAGATGGCGCTGTTCGAAAAAGAGCTGAAGGAGACCGACTGGGGCCATCAACCCTGCTGAAGGGTGCCTGTAGGTGGCCTCGCCGAGGCCGCAGAAGCTCGCCATGTCGCTGGTCCCGCCTGCGCTGAACCGCGACGACCAGACCGCGCGGCCCCACCCAACCACCCCGCCCCTGCAGTCTGGCAAACCGCAGGATGTCATCCAATAGATGACGTCCCGCAAATTTCCCAAAGGGGAAGTTGGGTGGGTTGAGCGTCATCTATTGGATGACATCCCGTTCCGGGCTCCGGGGGGGGTGCGTGCCCGCCCGGCGGTCGGCCCGGATCACCGTCCCTCGAGGCGTCCCAAGAGCCGCAGCAGTCCGTCGAGGATGGTCAGGGGATGCGGGGGGCATCCGGGGATGAAGAGATCGACCGGCACGAGTGGGCTCGCGCCTTGGTTCACCTCGGGGTGGCCGGCGAAAGGGCCCCCGGCGATCGCACACGCCCCCACGGCGATGACCAGCTTCGGCTCCGGCACCGCGTCCCAGGTCTTCTTCAGCGCGAGTTCCATCGCCCGGGTCACCGGCCCGGTGATCAGCAGGCCGTCGGCATGGCGTGGCGAAGCGACAAATTGAATACCAAAGCGGCTGAGATCCCAGCCGATCGTGCCGAGCACGTTGACATCGGACTCGCAGGCGTTGCAGCCCCCCGCGCTGACCTGGCGGAGGCGGAGCGACCGGCCGAAGAGCCGGCGCAGCCGTTCGTCCAGCGCCGCCGCGAGCCGGATCTCCTCGCGGCCTTCGTTCCCCAGGACCAGGTCCTCGCGGCGCCGCACCGCCATGCGGTGGTCGCCGGTCTGCACGATCGCCCCGGTCGGGCAGGCCTGCACGCAGGCTGCGCAGAAGATGCAGCGCCCAAGGTCGAGCGCAACCGGCTGAGCGGGCGCCCGGGTGAGCGCAACCGTGGGACACACGGGCAGGCATTCCGTGCAGCCCTCGACGCACTTTTCCGGGTTCACCCGCAGTGAACCGCCATGGCGGTCCGGCAGCGCCGGCGCCGGGCCGTTGGGATACGCCATGGTTTCGCAACCGCGTCGGAGACGATGAATCAGGGGGTCGAGCGGGGCCATGGCGTTCAAAGGTCGAAACCGCAGTACGAGAGGTTGAAGCTCTTGTTGCAGATGGGGAAATCCGAGATCGCGGCCCCGCGCAGGGCCAGGGCCAGGCCGGTCCAGTTGTGGAACGACGGATCGATGATCTTGTACCGGTGAAAGCGTCCGGCGGGATCGGTCAGCGCGACGTGGCAGACTTCCCCCCGCCAGCCTTCAACGAGAGCGACGGCCAGCATTTCTGGCGCGAGCGTGGAGGCGTCGGCCAGCAGGTTCTCCGGATCCGGTGGGGCTCCGAGTTGCTCGCGGAGAAATTCGCCGGAGCGTTGAATCTCCAGGGCGCGCACCCGGACGCGCGCGAAGACGTCCCCATCCGGCCACAGAGCCACGGGCAACTGGGCAAACCGGTGCCAGCCGGCCGGGTGATCGTAACGCACATCCCGCACCAGCCCGCAGGCGCGCGCGGCCAAACCGACCAGCCCCGCCTCCGCGGCTTGGGCGGTGGAGACCTTGCCCACACCCTCGAAGCGCGCCCGCGCCGAGGTGGCCGCGTCCATCCAGGCGTTCGCCTGCGCGACATCCGCCAGCGCGGTCGTGAGGCGGGCGAGCAGCGTCGCGAGGCGCTCCGGTTCGAGGTCGTGGCGCGTGCCGCCGGGCAGCACCATCCCGCGCCCGAACCGGTTGCCGCAGAGCAGCGCGGTCAGATTGAGAAAATCGCCGCGGATCTTCCCGCAGGCGGACTGGGTGGGGAGGAAAGCGACATCCCCGGCGAGGGCCCCGAGGTCGCCGGTGTGGTTGGCCAGTCGTTCGAGCTCCAGCGCAATCGCCCGCAACCATTGCGAACGGAGCGGCGCCTCGATCCCGGCGAGGGCTTCGCGCACCAAGGCGTGGGCGGTCGCGTGCGCGATCGTGGTGTCGCCGGCCACGGTCTCCATCTGCGCGAGGGTCGCGCGGTGGGGACCGCCGGGAAGTGCGGTCTCGATGCCGCGGTGCTGGTAACCGAGCGCGATCTCCAGATGGAGCACTTCCTCCCCGGCGCATTGGAAACGAAAGTGTCCGGGTTCGATGATGCCGGCGTGCACCGGTCCAACCGCGACCTCGTGGATCTCGGGACCTTCCACGCGGAAGAACTCCGCGTTGGCCGGTGCCTGGCCGGCGGTCTGGCGCACGGGTTTGAGCCACGGATGTCCGGTCGGGGTGAGTCCGTGCTGTTCCCAGACTTCCCGCTCGAACAGGTGGGCTTGCGGCTGGGCGGGCGTCAGCGCCGGGTAATGACCGGTGAAAGACGTGCTGCGGCCGACCGCGAGG
>JBBQML010000514.1:0-4424 GCA_038328885.1 Verrucomicrobiota bacterium
GACCTTTGCGCGCAACCACCCGCTCGTGCCCAACGTCGTCGCGGGCTGGCAGGGGGTGCTCAGTCATGACGGCGACGAAATCCGATTGGAGGACCCGCTCGGGCGGCGGATCGCCCGGGTGGCCTACGCGCCCGGCGGTGACTGGGCGGTGCGCCGGATCAGCGCGCCGGACCGCCTCAACCGGGAGGGCTGGGAATGGTACGCCGGGCACGACGGCCTGGGGAAATCCCTGGAACTTGTGAACGCCGGCCTCCCGATCGAACACGGGCAGAACTGGGCTTCCAGTGTGCTCGAGGGTGGCACCCCCGGCGCGGTCAACTCGGTGGTCAACTCGAACACGGCGCCCCTGATCCTGGACGCCACGCACGTGCCAGCGCTTCCCCGGTCGGGCGATCCGGTGGCGATCTCGGCCCGGATTCTCGACGAGCAGGCGGCCGGGTTGGTGGTGCGGCTGCATTGGCGGGTTGACGGCACGGACCCCTTCCTCGAGGAACCGATGAAGGACGATGGTCTCCACGGGGATGGCCTGAGCGGCGACGGGCGGTTTGGGGCGGTCGTTCCGCCGCAACCGGACCACGCGATCGTCGAATTCTACCTGACCGCAACCGACGCCCAGGGTCAGGGGCGTACCCACCCCGCGGTGGTGGCGTCGGGCAACCGGCGCACGGCCAACCTGCTCTACCAGGTCGAAAACTCGGCCTACCAGGGTGAGCAACCGATCTACCGCCTGATCATGACCGCCGCCGAGTTCGACTACCTCTCCACCGAGGTTTGGAGGGGAGAGCCCTACAGCGACGCCCAGGTGAACGGCACGTTTGTCTGCACCGACGGGACATTGAACGGAGGCGCCGGAGCCGAGGTGCGCCAGAACTGCGGGTTCCGCAACCGCGGTCACGGGACACGCACCGCCGTGCCCCACAATTTCCACCTCTCCTTCCCCTCCGACCGCCCCTGGCGGGAGCGCCTCGGCCTGAATCTCAACACGCACTACACCCATTCCCAGCAGATCGGCAGTGCCATCTTCCGACTCCTCGGAATGCCCATGCCCGAATCGCGACCGGTCCAGGTGCGGGTCAACGGGGCCAACCTCGCCAAGCCCGGCCAGGAACAGTTCGGCTCCTATGCCGCCAACGAGGTTGTCGATGGGACCCTGGTGAAACGCCAGTTCCCCCTTGATGCGGGAGGCAACCTGTACCGCGGAATCCGGGACATGATTCCGGGGATCGATTCCGAGGCGGGGTTGGCGTGGCATGGACCGTCCTACGAGGCTTACACCAACGCGTACGCCAAGGAGAACCATGCCGCGATCAACGATTGGTCCGACCTGCTCCACCTCATCGACGTCCTGAACAACACGCCGGACGCCGAATACGCCGCCGCGGTCGCCAACGTGGTGAACGTGGACGCCTGGATGAAGTATTTCGCCGTCCATACCCTCCTCGACAACCAGGAGAACAGCCTGGGGATCGGTTCGGGCGACGATTACGTGCTCTACCGGGGAACCCGGGATGCCCGCTTCGTTCTGCTGCCTTATGACATGGATTCGCTTATGGGCCGGGGGCAGCGGCGGGAGACCTACGCCGACGGGCTCTGGCGCATGGCCCGGGTTCCAGCGATCGACCGCTTCATCAAGCGCCCCGAGTTCGTGCCACTTTACTTCAAGCACCTCCGAGACCTGGCGGCCACGGCGTTCTCGCCCGGGGAGATGAATCCACGGCTCGACCACCTCCTGTCCGGGTACGTGGATCCAGCCACCCTCGACAACCTGAAGGCATTCAATGCCAGCCACGTCGCCTATGTCGTCACGCAGTTTCCCGCCACGCTGACGATCTCGAACTCGCTGCCCACCGCCAGCGGGTACTTCCGCGCGACGGCCGCTTCGGTTCCACTCCAGGGCGCCGCGAATCCCATCGATACCCGGCGGGTCCTCGTGGATGGATCGCCGGCCGTATGGACCGTCTGGCGGTGCGCCTGGAGCCACGATGCGGTTCAGCTAAGACCTGGCCTCAACCGGGTCGTGGTCCAGGCCCTGGGCGAGGGCGACGTGGAGGTGGGGCGCACCAGCACGGACATCTGGTACGACGTCGGCGCGCCCCATGTCGTGGCGGGGCCGGTCGTGGCCGACACCACGTGGCGGGCGACCGGAGGGCCGTATGTGCTCGACGCGAGCCTCCGCGTTGAGTCCGGCGCCACCCTGACGATCGAAGCGGGCGCGACGGTGTACCTGGGTTCCGGGGTGAACCTGACCGTGGTCAGCGGCGGGCGGCTCCTGGCGGAAGGCACGGCCGAGGCCCCGATCCGGTTGAGCCGCGTCCCGGGTGAGACCGGGAGCTGGGGGGGGATTGTCCTCGAGGGTGGTGTGGGGACGCCCGAGAGCCGGCTGGCCCACGCCCACCTGGAGTTCAACGGCACCACCGCGATCCGTGCGACGGGTGCGTCGGTGGTCCTGGACCACCTGACCTTCGGCAGCACCGACCACCCGTACCTCTCCCTGGACGGCGCGTCGTTCGTCGTGCGGGACTGCGAATTCCCGTCGCCGACGACCGAGTTTGAACCGGTGCATGGGACGGGCGGCATCAAGGCGGGCGGCCGGGGCATCTTTGTGGGCAACTACTTCGGGATTCCGATCGGCTACAACGACGTCATCGACTTCACCGGGGGCAATCGTCCCGGAGGACCGATTCTTCAAGTCATCGACAACGTGTTTGCGGGGGGCAGTGACGACATCCTCGATCTCGACGGCACGGACGCATGGATTGAGGGGAACATCTTTCTGCACACCCACCGGAACGGGAGTCCGGACTCGGCCAGTGCCGTGAGCGGGGGGAGCGACGGCGGGCGCACCTCCGAGATCACGATCCTGGGAAACCTTTTCTACGACTGCGACCACGTGGCCACGGCGAAGCAGGGCAACTTCTACACCCTGCTCAACAACACGATCGTGCGGCAAACCAAGGAGGGTGGCTTGGACACCGACGCTGCGGTGGTGAATCTCTCCGACGATGGCACGAGCGAGGGCGCGGGGTTCCACCTCGAGGGGAACATCATCCAGGACGCCGAGAAACTCGTGCGCGGCCGGACCGCTGCACCGGTCACGTTCACCAACAACCTCATGTCGCTGCCCTGGAGCGGCCAGGGAGGGGGCAATGCGGCGGCGGATCCTCTTTTCCACCACGTGCCCCAACTTGCGGAGACCGTCTTCGCCACCTGGGAACAGGCCCAGGTGATGCGCCGTTGGCTGGCCCTTCAACCCGGGTCCCCCGCGCTCGGGACCGGGCCGAATGGCCGCGATCGGGGCGGCGTGATCCCTCTCGGTGCCTCCGTGTCGGGCGAGCCCAACGGCGTTTCGGGGGACGCTCACGCGACGATCACCGTCGGTCCGTTGGTGACCGGGGCCGGACTCCCGGCCGCCGGTTTCCCTGCTGGCTCGGGCTATACCCACTACCGGTATCGGCTCGACGGCGGGGCCTGGAGCGAGGAGCGGCCGACCACCACTCCCCTCCGGTTGGAGGGGCTGTCGGCCGGTGCGCACCGCGTCGAGGTCTCCGGCAAACGGGACTCCGGTGTTTTCCAGGATGACGCCGAGTTCGGACCGGACGCCGTGGTAACCGCCTCGCGCGCCTGGATCGTTGATCCCTCCTACCAGGCGCCGACGCAGCCCACCGTGCGCCTCAGCGAGGTGCTGGCCGTCAACCACGACACCCACCTCGAGTTGGGGGCGGCCCCGGACCTCATCGAGCTTGAGAATTTCGGCACCGAACCCGTCGACCTCAGCGGTGTGGGGTTGAGCGACACCAGGGTCGAGCCGTACAAGTTCGTGTTCCCGCCCGGCACGACCCTGGCTGCCGGGGGCTACCTGGTGGTGGTGGCAGGAACCGGCAGCGGCGGGCCTTACCTGTACACCGGTTTCGGGCTGAAGGCCGAGGGGGACGAGGTGTACCTCACCGACCGGGCTCCCGCAGGAGCGCCGTTGGATCTGGTCACCTTCGGCCCGCAGGTCGTCGATCGTTCGATCGCCCGACGAACCGATGGCAGTTGGGGGTTGGCCAGCCCCACCTTCGGGGCGTCGAACCAGGCGCTGCCGACCGGCGATCCCCGGGGTTTGCGCATCAATGAATGGCTTGCCGACGCGCAGTTCGTGGCCGCGAGCGATTTCATCGAATTGTACAACACAGACCTCCTTCCGGTGGCGCTGGGAGGGTTGTGGCTCTCCGATGCGGCCGGTTCGCCCGCGCGGCACGTCGTGGCACCGCTGAGTTTCATCGCCGGGCACGGCTTCGTCCGGTTCATCGCGGACGGCGACAGCGCGCATGGGGCGGACCATCTTGGGTTCAAGTTGGCTGCGGACGTCGGCCTGATCCTGCTTTCGGGTTCCGACGGGGGCTTGATGGATGGGGTCCCGTACGGCCCCCAGCGAACTGACC
>JBBQML010000515.1:0-4418 GCA_038328885.1 Verrucomicrobiota bacterium
ACTGCAACACCCGCCGTGTCCAACCCGTCGGCCGGACGGCCCCGATCGGCAACGGGATAAGTGGGCTCGGCTGGAGGGGCGCGCGGTTACCGACGTAGTGATCGTTGCCGGGGCGTGGGTTCGGTTGGGCGACCACGGTCACGGCCACCCGCTCGGCGGCTGTCGACGACAGCGCCGGAATGAGCAGGCCGAACAGGAGCAAGGTTCTAGGGAGGAAGGGCTTCATCGGATCGAGGCTGTATTGCAGGGGCATAACAGAACTGCAGCCGGAGGCAACCGCGCGGGGTCCGACGCCTTGGAACCGGCAGAGCAGCGCTGCCAACTACGAACCACCAGTATGAAATCGCATCGCCACCCGAACCCTCCCCGCCTCCAGCCGAAGAGGAACCACCCCACGTCGCTCCTCCTGGGCGGCCTACGATCCGGTCGCGGTCGGATACGTCTACCGCACCAAACACACGGCCGGGGACGTGGCGGCGGCCCGGCGGGAAGCGATCAGCTACGCGGCTTACCGGACGCTCCGGGAACGGCACGTGTACTCGCGCACAGCCGGCAATCCGCCTTCGGGAGTGAACAGCGCCGTCTGACGACGGCGACTACGGGCGTAGCCGCGGACGTGAGTCCGCGCTGATGCTGGCTCCGCCAGACGACCGCGGTCGGCTTAGGCCGCAAACAGACCGCGCAAGAGCTTCCGGTTGGCGACGTAACTCCGGACCAATTCTCCGCCTGACGGCACGGCACCCTCGATCTGCATCCAACCCGTGTACCCGATCTCCTCGATCGCCGTGCGGACCTTCGCGAAATCCACCCGCCCCTGGCCCAGGAGTGCGCCGTTCTCCTTCATGTGGAATTCGCAGATCACTCCCTTCCTCCCCAGCCACCGGATCTCACGGTAGATGTCGTAGCCCATCTTCTCGGAGTTCGCGACGTCGTAGTACACCTGCACCGACTTGGAGCCCACCCGGTCGATGATGTCCATGTGCTCCTCCGCGCTCAACCAGCTCTCGATTCCGAGAATCACCCCCTGGCGCTCGGCGTGAGGGGCGATCTCCTTGAATCGGCGCACCACCTCGTCCGTTCCGGGCCGGTCTCCCTTGAGGTCCCCCTGGGCGAAGAACGCAATCAACACCACCCGCTGCTCCAACGCCCGGGCGGCATCCACCGAACCTCGCACCCAGGCGACGGTCCGGGGATCCGACTTGAACGGGACGTTGTTGAGTTCGCCGATGGCCAGGGAGGCGATCGCCACGCCTGATCGCTGAGCGGCGTCGCGGTAGCCCGCCTGGACTTCCGGAGTTCGCAGCGACATGTCGTTGGCCGCGGTGCCGAGACTCACCTGGACGCCATCCAGGCCGATCTCCCGGGCGACATCGAACGCCCGGACGTCAGCGGTACGCCCGAGGGACCAGTCGCAGGCCCCGATCTTGAAACCGCGGGAAGCGGGTGCGGCCAGGAGGGGCGCCAATGAGGGCCACAGAGTGGCGGCAACGCCAGCCTGGGCGAGACCGGTGGCGAACGAGCGGCGGGAGCAGCCACGGTGGGAAGCAGGACGCGGGTTCATGGGGAGGATTGAATCAGGAGGGGTGGCGATTCGCCAGCCCTCACCCGTCCAGCCAGCCACGCAACGAAGGCCCAGTTGGTCCGTGACTCGTCCGCCCTCCTAACGCCGGCGCTCAGCGGGGAGATCGACACGGCGACGGTAGACCCGGTCGCTGCTGCAAACGTACAGGTAGCGTCCGTCCGGTCCGGCAAAGGCAGCGCTGACGGTGCTCTTGTCCTGGGGACGAGCGAGGTTGCCCAACCAAGCCCCGGCACCGTCGAATATCTGCAGGCCCAGGTGGGAGGTGACGAAGACTCGCCCCGCAGCATCGACAGCCGTCCCATCCCCGCCGCTGTCGGTCCTGCCTTCGGGCGTCGCGAGGCCTGCGAGGGGTTCGCCTCCGCTCAAGGAGCCGTCTGGCGCAATCAGGAACCGCCAGACCCGGATCCCGCCGTACTCACTCACGAACAGGGATTGCTGGTCGGCGCTCAGGGCGATGCCGTTGGGCTTGTCGATGCCACCGGCCACCGGCGGCGGCCGCGACATTCCGCGCGCGGAAAGGGGCACACGCACCACCTGCCCGGCACCCGTGTCGGTGAAGTAGAGGAAGCCGTTGCGGGCTACCACCAGGTCGTTGGGTTGGACATCGGTCGCCAGGGTCTGGATGGCCCGGGTTTCCGGATTGATCACCACCACCTTCTTTGTGTTGTTGGTGCCCTCGCCCTGGACGCACGCATAGAGACCGCCGTCCGGGCCAAACTTCATACCACTGACCTTAGGTCCGTCGGTGAGCCAGGCCTGGGGAGCCGACCCCTCGGGGCTGGTGCGGTACACGGTGCCCCTGGGCAGATCCGAGAAATAGAACCGCCCCTCCTCATCCGCGCAGGCGGCATCGGTGAACGCGTATCCCTCGCCCACCAGGTCCCAATCCCCCCGGAAGTTCAGCCTCGCCGTGGTGCCCGTGGACCCGGCGGGCAGGGGAGCCTTCCGCCATAGCCAGCGAAGCGATTCAGGGAGGATCGCGCCACCGTGCTTGCCGTTGTGGGCACCGTCACCGAAGTCGAAACGGACGTCGTACCCCATGAAGAGAAGCGAGGACGCCATGGTCTGGTTGGCGAGCGGCCAGCTCCCGTGGCGGTTGTTGAGATCGTTGGATCCGTCCTGGAGGAACACCCGGATGGGCTTTCGAGCGGCCTTGCGAATCAAGGCGGGGTAGACGTGCCCGCCCCGGATGTCCGTGAAACTGCCGATCTGGCTCAGCACCTTTCCGAAGGCGTCGGGACGCTCCCAGGCCACCGTCCACGCGCAGATTCCCCCGCTGCTCATGCCGCCGATGGCGCGTTGGTCGGGGGCTTCGGAGAACCGCACCTGGAATCTATGGGCCACGAAAGGGAGGAGTTCCTCGATGAGGAACCGCGCGTAGTCCCCCCCGAGCGAGTCATACTCCACGCTCCGGTTGCTCCGGTTTCCCCAGCCGTCAGCCGCCGGGGGGTTCGTGCCACGGTGACCCGGGTTGATGAAAACGCCGATCGTCACCGGCAGGTCCCCGGAGGCGATCAGGTTGTCGAAGACGATGGGAACCCGCTGCTGTCCGTTCGTGGACACATAGGCGTGGCCGTCCTGGAACACCATGAGGGCGGCCGGTTGCGCGGCGTTGTACTGGGCGGGGATATAGATCCAGCAATCGCGCGTGGTGCCGGGGAAGACCCTGGATTCGCTGAACTGGAAACCCTCGACCCGACCGGCCGGGGTTCCGGCGGCGCGCGTGGTGGACTCCGGGCCCAGCGGGTAGTCGTCGGCGGCTTGGGCAGAGGCGCATGAGAGGGCGACAACCAGCAGGCCGTGGGCGATCGGGCGCAGGGGATGCATGACGCCAGTGTCCCTGACGAGCGTGCCCGTGCAAGCCTCGGCGCGCAGTGCCACGTTGGAGCACCCTGCCTATCGCCCACCGCCCAGTGCCCATCCCGCGAGCGCCCCTGCGAGGACCAGCCAGGCGGAGTTCACCCGCCATCTCAGAAGCACGATCCCGCTGGCCAAGGCCAGGCCAGCCGTCGGGAGATCACACAGCGCCACCCGGGCCAACTGCCAGGTGACCACCGCCATGAGCGCCAGCGACGCGACGGTGAGCCCGTCGAGGAATGCGCCGGCCAACGCGGAACGGCGGAGGCGCGGCACCAGCGGGCCGCTGATCGCGACGAAAAAGAAGGCCGGCAGGAAGATGCCCACCGTGGCCACCCCGGCTCCCGGGAGACCTCCGAGCAGGTAGCCAATGAACGTTGCAGTCGTGAACAGCGGTCCAGGGGTGAACTGTCCCACGGCGATCGCATCCAGGAGTTGTGCCTCGCTCAGCCATCCCCAGCGATCCACGAGATCCGCGCGAAGAAAGGCCAGCAGCACATAGCCGCTTCCGAACAGGACCGAGCCGACCTTCAGGAAGAACCAGAAGAGCGGCCACAACCCGAAGGCGGTCCCCGCGGCCACCGAACCGCCCGTGGCCGATGCGGCGGCCACCACGCTGCCCAGGGTCGGGCCCAGGGCGGACTGCCGGGGGCCGACCGCGGTCGGTCGGTCCGGGCGCGTTCGGGGACGCAGCGCGGCGGCGGCAAATCCCGTTCCGAAGAGGACGACCAGTTCGTTCCCCCCGAAGCCTCCGGCCGCCGCTGCCAGGGCGGCGAGCCCCGCGAGCACCGGGGTCTTCAGGGCGCTGCGGCCCAGGCCGGCCAGGGCCTGGACCACGACTGCCACGATGACGGGCTTGATGCCGTAGAGCAGTGACTCGACTTCGGGCAATCGTCCGAACCGGACATACCCCCAGGCGATCCAGGTCACCAGGATCACGGCCGGGAGGATGAAGCAGGCTCCGGCAACCAGCAGTCCC
>JBBQML010000516.1:0-4416 GCA_038328885.1 Verrucomicrobiota bacterium
CCCCCTGACCCACTCCCTGCAACCACAGCCCCCGCCCGGCGTCTTCGCGCGAGAGATCGGAAGCCGAGCCAAAGAAATTCTGGCTCAGGAAAAGGTCGTCGAGCCCGTCCCCGTCGAAGTCCCCCACGTTCAGCGAAAACACCGGCGCCCGCTGGGCCTCGGCGGGGAATGCCGCCCACTCGAATCGCCCGCCCCGGTTGAGGAACACGCCGGAATCGAGTTGGTTGACTTCGAGGTAAGCGCTCCGACGGAACCGGGCGCCAAGCACCTCTTCCACGCTGGCGAGGGCAAACCGCTCGTGAGTGGGAAACCGTTGCGCCAGGTCCGGCAACCCCGCAACGAGGTCGAGTCGGCTCCGCAGCGGCCGCCAGACACCACCCTCGGACCAGGCCTCGACCAACTCCAACCGGCCGTCCGCGTCCCCGTCGCCGAAGTAGATCCTCAGCGGTCCCGGGCGGTGCAGCTCGTACGGCGTGTTGCGCCCCCAGTTGCCGGCCGCGAGGTCCAGCCTCCCGTCGCCATCAAAATCGCCCGCGGTCACCCCGGTCCACCACCCGGTGCGGGTGGCCACCCCCCAGTCCGCAGAGCGATCTTCCAAGCGTCCGTTCTGGTTCTGGAACACCCGCAGCCCACCCCACTCGACAGCCAACGCCAGGTCCGGATCACCGTCCCCGTCGAGGTCCGCAAAGGTGGCCCCGCGGACCAGGCCCACCGACCGGAAGGGCGCACTGAGGGTCGCGTCGCGCTCCATCCGCCCGTCGCGCTGGATCCAAACGGACGAGGCGACGGCTTCCGGATATCGATCCACGCGGGCGCCTCCGCCCAGAAACAGGTCCAGATCGCCGTCCCCATCGAGATCGCCCACCGCCAGGGGCCCCGGATTCCCCGGACCCGCCGTCCAGGCCTGCAGCAAAACACCGCCGACCCTCGCGCCGTAAGCCTGGATCGTCGCAAGGTTCGTGCTCGACCCCTCGACGGTGGCGGTGGCGGTGGCGACGAGGATGTGGCGGTCTCCCCGGGCATTGGTCCAACCGACGAGCGCACCCTGGTCCGCCACGGCGGGCGCTCCCACCTCCACGCGGCGGAAGCCCGATCCGGCGTCGTTGAGGAACACCCCGGGACTCCCTCCCCCACCGGCACCCACCGAGAGATCGGGCCAGCCGTCGGCGTTCAGATCGTACCAGCAGACCCCCGGACCAAGCCGGCTGAGTCGACGCGGCAACATGGGCTGGCGGGACCAGTCGTCGAAGTCGTCCTCCTCGTGCGTGTGGCCCAGGAGGGAACTCAGATCCTCGAAGATCGGCAGGGCCGCGCCCCCAGGGGTCGCCGCCGACACCGCCGACGCCGGCCCGGCCTTCGCCCCGGTCTCCTCGACTTCATACAGCCGGTTGCCGCGCACGTCTGTCACGAGGCTCACGGCTCCGCTGCGCCAGCGAACCTCGAGGTGGAACGGCGCCGAGGGCTCCGGCTCCAGGGCAAAGACCCGGATCGCCTGGTCTCCCGAAAGGTAGCGCCCCCCGGCCATGATCTCCTGCCCTTGGAGCACCGTCCCCCCCGACAGGCGGATCCTCGCCCCCACGCCGGCGGTGTTGGCCCCGGCTCCCTTCAGCCGCACCACCACCCGCCCCGCGGCTACCTCGTTCCGGTAAAGGCTGGCAACCCCGTTCAGGTTGTTGACGACCACGTCCAGGTCGCCGTCACCGTCGAGATCGGCCAAAGCCATGCCGTGGGACACCCCCTCGCGATCGAAACCCCACCGGCCATCCACCGATTCGAAGGTCCCGTCCCCACGGTTCCGGAAGGCGGCATTCCGGGTCAGCGCGGAGGGATGCAGCCGGCGCGACCGCTTCCTCTCGTCCGGCTTCATCCTTCGCAGGGCGTCCCCCAGGCGGTCGGTGCTGTCCTGGTCCATGACGTCGAGGTCGAACCCATTCGCCACCAGCAGGTCCTCGTAACCATCCAGGTCCACGTCGAGGAAGACCGGGCACCACGACCAATCCGTCGCCGCCACCCCTGCCATCAAGGCCACCTCCGCGAACGACCCGTCGGCCCGCCCCAGAAATAGCATGTTCCGATTGAACCGAGGCCGGGCCGCGATCCGCTCGATTTCCGGCCGACCGGGCCGCTCCCGCACCAACTGCGTCAGCCGCTTCTCCGGCCGGCGCGCCAGCATGTCGGTCACCAAGATGTCGTCGTGACCGTCCCGGTCGACGTCCGCCATGTCCAACGCCATGGACGAGCGACTGGTGTGCCGGATCAGCAGCGGGTCGATCGCCCGGAAAACGCCGCGCCCGGTATTGATCCAGATGCGGTCCGGGGACGCGTTGTCGTTGCAGACGTAGAGGTCCGGGGCCCCATCGCCATTGAGGTCGCGGAACATCGCCGCCAGTCCCCAGTCGCGGAAGGGCCCTGCCGGCGTCCCCCGCTCGTCGAGAAACGTTCCCGGATCGGACTGGATGGCCACAAAGCGGCCCCGACCGTCGTTGCGGTACAACCCATGCACCTCCGGCAGTTCGCGGATGCTCCCGTCGGGCAGCGCTTCGAACCGATCCTTCCACCGGGGCAGGCTCGTGGATTCGCCGTTCACCTTCGTCACCACCCACGCCCCATCCCTCTTCTGTAGAGCAAACCGCGTCGTCGGGTCCGCCAGGTGCATCACGTCAATGTAATGCGGGCAGTAGAGATCGAGGTCCCCGTCCCCATCGATGTCCGCCAACGCCAGCGAGGTCGGGGAGGCCGTCCGCGACAGCCCCGCTTCCAGGGATTCCGTGAAACGCCCGGCGGCGTCGTTCAGAAACAACCGGGTCCCCGCCGCGATGCCATTCACCAGCAAGTCCAGGTCGCCGTCCCCGTCGACGTCCACCAGCACCGCGCCGGTGGAGAACTGGTCGGAGCAGGCTGCGGGCCCCGCGTCACGCTCCTCGAAGCGCCAGTCGCCCAGGTTCCGGTAGAGCCGATTCGGTCCCTGCAGGGCGCAGAAATAGAGGTCCGGCCGGCTGTCGCCGTCGACATCCCCCAACGCCACCCCCGAGCCGTTGTGGGCGACTAGATTCGTCAGGAACGCGTCGCCCTGGAGCAGGTTCGTGAACGCCACGCGCGTCGCAGCGGAATCCAGCAGGGTGAAACCGGGTTGGCGACGCCCCTCCGGACGAAGCACCCAACTGCGGAAACCGGAGCCGACCGGACCGTCCGCCGCCCCGGACGCTGCGAGGCCCAAAACGATCCCCGCCGCCAGCCGTACCCAGAGCCGAACCAGCCGGCGGGCCAAGGGGGCCAAGGCAGACCGCGTCGCTCGGCCCGCCCCGACCAAATCAATTTCCGGGAGCACCATGAAAAGCATTTCCGGCCGCCGCAGAAACCGTCAAGCGCCGGCACCAGCGCCCCCCGGCCATCGGTGCATCCCTGAGTTGTGGGTGACCGGATACCAAAGCGCCGACTCGCCGGGCTCCTCGGCGCACACCAAGGCGCGCCGCTCCTCCTGGAGTGCGGCGGGAAGCAACGCGCGCCGCCGCTTTGGTACCGTCCACCGCACCGACAACCTGGGGATGCACGGCCCGGCCATCAGCAAGCCTCGGACTGGTTAGACAAAGTAAGATTATTTTCGAATCTACCGCCTCATCCAGGAAAAATGAAATCGTAAATACTTTAGGATAAACGTCTTAAAGAATTTTTCAACATATTAGACAGAAAGTTGACATACAATAGACATGTCGCACCTTGTTCCTCGTCTGCGGCGGGCTCGACGAAGGATCGGGGTGTGAGGCCGAGCGCAGCGATGACGGACCTGTAAACCAAAACCAATCCAGACCACCGATCCAAAGAACATCGCCTCCCATCATGAAACTGAACCTCATTGCCAAGCTCGCCCTTCTCGTCGGCTCTCTCGCCCTCACCCACACCGCCTCGGCGGTGGATGCCTCTGCTCCGAAGGACATCGTCTCGGTGGCCGTCGGCGCCGGGAAGTTCAACACCCTGGTCGCCGCGGTGAAGGCGGCCGGACTGGTCGAGACGCTTCAGGGCAAAGGACCCTTCACGGTCTTCGCCCCCACCGATGAAGCCTTCGCCAAGTTGCCGGCGGGCACGGTTGAAAGCCTGCTCAAGCCCGAGAACAAGGCGAAGCTGGCCGCCATCCTGACCTACCATGTCGTGGCCGGTAAGGTCATGGCGGCGGACGTCAAGACCATGAAGGCCAAGACCGTGAACGGCCAGGAACTGAGCATCACCGTAGACGACGGCAAGGTCATGGTGGACAGCGCCAAGGTCATCAAGACCGACGTGGCTGCCAGCAACGGCGTCATCCACGTCATCGACAGCGTGGTGTTGCCGAAGTAGCCGCGAGCGTCGGCGTTCGAGGAAGGCGGAGGAACAGAAGTTCCTCCGCCTTTTGCTTGCCGGAGGAGGAAGACCCTTGGCCCC
>JBBQML010000517.1:0-4411 GCA_038328885.1 Verrucomicrobiota bacterium
CGCTCTTCCGATCTGAGGCGCAGCGGGTGGTGCGCGGGTGGCGCGTGGGAGTCGATTCTGACGCGGCCCGGGCCTTCACGCTCCTCGAGTTGCTCGTGGTCGTGGCCATCATCGGCCTCCTGGCCAGCCTGCTCATCCCCGGGCTGGGACGGGCCCGGGGTCTGGGCCGTGCGACCGCCTGCCTGGGCAACCTGCGACAAACCGGCGTCGCCCTGCAGTTGTACGTGGACGACAACCAGAACCGGTTGCCGATCATGCGCGATCGACCGGTCCCCGGGGCGGTTTCCACCAACGCGCCCAGCCCTCGAATCCTGCCCGCTCCCGACCAGGTCCTCGCGGCGAGCCTCGGGGATCTGCGCGTACTTCGGTGCCCCGCCGATCGTGCCGGCTTGTTCGAGTCGACGGGCGCCAGCTACAGCTGGAACAGTCTGCTCAACGGCCAGGACGCCCTGCACCTGAAGGTTTTCATGATGGACTTCGATCCCCACGAGATTCCGGTGTTCTTCGACAAGGAGGGTTTCCACCGGGAGCGTGGCGAACGAAAGGGCGTTAACTACCTCTACGCCGACGGGCACCTCCGGAACCTGCTGGTCCTGGAGGGCACGCGGTGAGCGGACCCACAGCGCCGGCCCTGATTGAGGTGCGGGAGCTCTCCAAGGCTTTCGGGAAGCGGGTGGCGCTGGACCGGGTTTCCCTCGAGGTGCCCGCTGGCGAGATCTTCGGCCTGCTCGGACACAACGGCGCCGGCAAGAGCACCCTCATCGGGATGCTGCTGGGCCAGGTCTGGCCGTCCGCGGGCGACGTCCGCGTGTGCGGCTGCGACGTCACCCGCGACCGGGGCGGCGCGCTCGCCCGGGTCGGGGCGATCTTCGAGAGCCCCGTTTTCTACGATTATCTCTCCGGCTGGCGGAACCTGGAGATCCTCAGCAGTTACTCCGCGGTCACCCCGGCGGCCCGTCTGCGCGAAGTCATCGACTGGGTGGGGTTGACCGGGCGCGAGACCTCGCTGGTTCGGACCTATTCGCACGGGATGCGCGCCCGGTTGGCGCTGGCGCAGGCGCTCCTGCCGCAGCCGGTGTTGCTGATTCTCGACGAGCCCGGGGATGGGCTCGACCCGGAGGGCACGGCGGAGCTGCGCGGGACGCTGCTGCGGCTGCAACGCGAACTTGGGCTGACGCTCCTCCTTTCGTCCCACCTGCTGAGCGAAGTGGAGCAGATGTGTACCCGTATCGCCGTGCTGTGTCAGGGCCGGAAGGTGTTCGACGGCCCGCTCTCCGAGACACGCCGCCCGGGCGGTTGGGTGCGGTTGCGCACCGACGACTTCCCGGTGGCGGTCGAGGGTTTGCTAGCGCGGGGCTTGGTCGTCGAGGCCAGCCTGGGCCGTCGGCTCAGGCTGGCCGAGGGTGTTGGTGCGGATCAGATCGTACGGCACCTCGTGGGCGCGGGGCGGTCCGTGCACGAAATCGCGCCGGAAACGGACTCGCTCGAGGACTTCTACCTGCGCCTGATGGGCGAGCGCCCCGGACCGGAGGCTGGCTGAATTATGTTTCGCCTCCAACTCCGCAACGAGCTCTGGAAGCTCTTCGGCAAACGACGGACCTATATCGGGTTCGGGATGTTGTTGCTGGCCCAGCTGCTGGTGGTCCTCGTGTTCCGCTTCACCCGGGCGTCGACCGGCATGAACCGGGCGCTCGAGGCCAACGGCTACGCGCCCGGGGACCTGGTCTCCGGTCTCACCGTGGCGAGCGTCATGCTCTTTCCCATCGCCTACATACTACTGCCGCTGTACGTCGCGCTCGTCGGCGGCGATCTGGTCGCGAAGGAGGTCGAGGATGGAACGTTGCGCCTGATCCTGGCCCGGCCGATTGGGCGGGCCCGGTTGCTCCTGGTGAAGTGGCTGGCCGGGGCGTTGTTCTCGCTGCTCCTCGTGGCGGTGCTCGGGGTCTTTGGGCTGCTGCTCGCCTCCGCGTTCTTTCCCTGGGGCGGGCTCTTCGTCTTCATCCCCGGCGAGCTGTTCAGCGTGCTCGATCCGGGCCCGGGTCTGGCCCGGTACGCCCTGGCCCACGCCGTCCTGGGTTTCAAGGCGATCACCGTGCTCGGCATCGCCTTCTGCTTCTCCTGCTTCAACGTCAAGCCGGCCGCCGCGACCATCCTCGCGCTCTCGGTCCTCTTCCTGAACGCCATCCTGTCGCAGATCCCGTTCTTCAGGGACATCCAGCACTGGTTCCTGACCTACCACCTGAACCTGTGGCAGCAGATGTTCGCCCAGCCGATTCCGTGGTGGCGCGTGGCGGAGTCCTTCTGCCTGCTGGCGGGCTTCAACGTGTCGTTCCTCGCCGTCGGCTTCAGCGTGTTTCACCTGCGCGACTTCAAGTCCTGAACGCTGACCGCCTCGAAGGAACCAGCGGGAGCGGGGCAGAACGAGCCGCCACCGGGTAGTGGGAGTGGGGCAGGGCCACCTGCCACCGCGCGAGTGCGCCGTAGGGGCGGCGGCTCAGTTCTGCTCGGGTTCGCGACGGCGGAGGCCGATTTTGTGCGCGATGTCGTCGAATTCGTCGCGACTCACTTCGGACAACTCCTTGCCGCGCCGCTTGAGCTGCTCGTTGATCTTGATGGCCTTCTCGACCATGACCTCGTGGGTACCCTCACTGCCGCCAACCATGGCGAAGTTGGGCCCGGTGGTGATGCGCTTGTGGCCGTCGGAATCGAGTCCGACGCCGAGCAGGAGCGCTTTACCCTTGGGTTTGCCGGGGTCGCCGGCTTTGGGCGGCATGCGAGCAGGCTACGGGCGACCGGGACTGAGTCAAGGCGGTGACTGCGGCACTCGCCTTCCTCATCCCGAATCGGCTGCAACAGTGCGGGGCGGGACCGGGGCGGGAACGTCGACGTGGCGTTAGACCGCGGGGGTGACCTGTCGGCGCGAGGCCCCGGGCGGACGGGGTGGCGACGCGGGCCGGGTCGGAGCGGCGGGGACGGCGGGCGCGGGGTCGGCGGCCTCCGGGATCCCGGTCTCGTTGGCGGGGGGTTTGGGCTCCTTGAGGATGCTGAGGAATTGCTTGATGGCGGGCGACAGCACCTTGCTCTTCTTGAGGATCGCGGAGACCGGTCGCCAGACATCGGTGCCGCTGAGCTCCACCTCGGCGAGGGTTCCGTTGCGCACCTCCTGGGCGACCGTGGACTGGGGGATGACGGAGACCCCAAGTTCGATCTCCACGGCACGCTTCACCGTTTCGATGTTGTCGACCTCCATCACGTGCTGGACCTCCACGCCTTCGGCGCGGAAGGCCTTGTCGATGGCCCGGCGGGTCGGGATGTCGGGTTCGAAACTGATGAAACGCTCGCCGCGGAGGGCGCTGAGGGGGATCGCTCCGCGGGCGGCCAATGGGTGGCGCGGGGAGCAGACCAACACCAGCTTGTCGCGCCAGAGTGGCACGACCTCGAGGCGGCTTTCCTTGACTGCGTAGGCGACCAGACCGACGTCGCAGACGTTGCTGAGCACGTCCTCGTAGACCCGGTTGGCGCGGTGGTACTCCACGTGGACGTTGACGGTCCGGTGGGTGCGGAGGAATCGCTTGAGGTACGGGGGCAGGTCGTAGAGGCCGATGCTGTAGATCGTGGCCAGGCGCAGCGTGCCGGACACGACATCCCTCATCTCCTGGAGTTGAGCCCGGAGCGTATCATAAGTCTGGATGATCTGCTTGCTGTGCTCGTAAAGAATCTGACCCTCGCGGGTCAGCCGGAACTTCTTCTTGCTACGCTCGATGAGGGTGGCGCGGAACTGGTTCTCCAAGGAGCGGATCTGCTGACTCACCGCCGACTGGGTGATGTCATTGATCTGGGCCGCCTTGGTGAAACTCTCGGTCTCGGAGAGATCGCAGAACACCTTGAGCGTCTCGATTTGCATAAGGTCATGATTCTCTTCCGCGGCGCATCGTCAAGTTTTTCTTATGGGCTTGGAGGAGCATTGCCATGGCTCCAGGGTGGCGTGCAAAAGGGCGGACCCTGTGGCACTCTCGCTGGTGTCCTTGCCGTTTCACAGTCAGGCCGGAGCCGGGGGGGATGGCCGCAGGTGCGGCCGCCTGGGGGTCGCCCGCCGGGCCGGATGCCTGCTCGTCCTGCTGCTGGTTGGGCTCGAGTTGGCGGCGCCGCGGAGCTTCGGGCGGTCAGCGCTGCAGTTCGTGCAGCTGCCGCTCCAGGAGGGGGAAGGGGAGGAGTCGCCAGCGGAGGACGCCGCCTGGGCGGTGGCGGACCGGGTGATTGTGCGATTCAAACCCGTCGCGTTGCAGGCGGGGGGTGCGGTGGAGCGGGCCTTTCCCGGACGGGTGGAGTGGATTGTTCCGCGGCGGCGGGTGGCTCTGGCCGGCGGGGCTGGTTCGGTGGCGGACCAACTCGCCGTGGTCACGCTGCTGCC
>JBBQML010000518.1:0-4411 GCA_038328885.1 Verrucomicrobiota bacterium
TGTCTATCGGGCGAGCGATGGAGGCTTCGTCGGACGCATCAGCGCGCCCAAGGAGATCGCCCAAAACACCGGCTGGATTGATCTCAGTCACGGTATTCGCGCCCGTGAACTGGGCGGCACCTACTACATCACGCAGGAGGATAACCTGCGCGCCAAGGTGATCCTCCATTTCTGGAAGCCATGACATACCGGCCAGTTTGGACGACCTTTGAGCATGACTTGGCGAATAATTGTTTTGATGCACAAGAAGCAATCACCTTCAGCACCCTGACGCTGTTTGTCTTGGGGCAACACTTCTGCCCTGTCCGTGCGCAGGAGAACGCTTCAACGCCGTTGCCGTCCGACATTCCACGCCTTCCCGTCTCCACCAGCTGGCTGGGCAACACGCTTCTGCGCGGCGGGCAGGCGGACTGGTCCGACAGGTCGCAAACTTATCTCCAGCTTTATACGAGCGACATGGCAGTGAGCGAGGACGGCTCGGTCTTCTGCACGACGACGTGGGAGGAAGGCCATCGCGCGGCGGGCATCTATCGTGATGGCGATGCGCTCGCCCATGTTCCATCGCTGGCCAGTTCAGACTCCCATCGAAAGCGCCGAACGGGAGATTCTCTTAGTCGGGTACACCGTCCACAAGGGCCGCCAACTCTTTCGTCGCCTCGCCGAAAGGCTGGACGCGGCGCCTGCGCTGCGGTGCCGGTTCTGCCTGGATATCCCCCGCAGACTGACTGACACCTCGCTCGCCAGCGAGATCGTCCGCCGGTTTGCCCGCGACTTCCTGACCAAGGACTGGCCCGGAACCCGGACTCCGGAGATCTTCCATGGCCCGCGTGCGTTGGCGGACTCCGCCGACGAGCGGGCGACGCGCGCATCGTTACGCGATCTTCGCCGGGATCTCCCGCCATGAACGCCTGGCGGGAATCTTCGTCTGAGCCCCTCCCGAGGAGTTACGATTTCGGAACCTCGGATGAAATCCAGGTCGCCCCGCCTCGCAGAAGGCCAGTGAACCCGCTGGTGGCAGCATCGACGGTGGATAGACCCTCCTGTTCGTCGAAATGCCAGAGATCCAACGGGCCGGGCGCCTCGTCGGCGCCCACGCGCCGGGCACGCCAGCCGGCGATTTCAGCGTCGGTGCGGGCGACGTTCCAAACCACGACTTCATCGAGTTTGCCGCGCAGGGCGTTGGGATACGCGTGGTAACGCCCGAACTGCAGGGGCGCGGTCGTCGTTGGCGCCCCCGGGGGCCCGACTCGCGCGCCGGTCCACGCGCAACCCGACCGTGGCGGGAACGGGGCTCGCTCCGCTGAAGAGCAAGTCGGAGACGCAGGCATGGAGGGCTCCGTTGGCGTGGATCATCCGCCCGTTGACGAAGCCACCTCCGAGGAGCGCGAGCCGGATGAGCGGGGCCTCGGCATACGCGGCATCCCCGCAGTCACCGTCGAGAAGTGGCGCCACAGCCACGGGGATGTCGATCGGCTCGATCTCAAAGCGCAGTGCCGCACGGACGGATTCCTGGTCGGAATCGGTCGCCGACAAACCGAGGGTATAAGCCCCCGGTGGCAGGTCTCGAAGCGAGAAGGTGGCCCCGGTCCCGGTGCGAGCATCGCCGCCCTCGAGCTGCCACTGGAGCCGGCTGTCCGGCAGGCTGCCGTCCTCGGCATCGTATGCCACGGCCGTCACCACGGCCGCCGTCCCGAACGGCAATCGGGCGTCGTTCAGGACCCCGCCCAACACGACGTCCGGGGCATGCCGGGGCAGCACGAAGGAACCGGATTCGGCGCCGCTGGCGTTGAAACCGTCGCTCGCGATGACGCGCACCTTGCAACGCTCGCCGCCCGGGAGGAGCCGGGTATTGGTGGCGAAGCTCTCGTCGGGATAACCCACCTGGAGGGTCTCCCAGGTCGCGCCGTCGTCGGCACTGAACTGGAGCGTGTAAATGAGGGGATCTTGTTCGGGATCGGCGCCCGTCCATTCGGCGGTGAGGCGATAGTTCGCCGCGTCGTAGACCGGTTCCCGCAGTTTGACCGTGGGGGTGCCCGCGCTGGGCTGGCATTCGGCGACGACCTTGGCGCCCTTCAGGACCTGCAGCCGCACGGCGCCCGGTTGATCCGGGATGAACTGCACAAAAGACGCCCGCACCCCGTCGCCGTCCTCACCGCGTTCGCAGAGCAGCGCGAACTCGCTCAGGCTGCCCCCCGCCGCGTCCACCCAGCGAATCCTCCAGTCATGCGCCACCGGGGGAGGGTTGAGCGAGGCGGCGACCTTCTCCGGGTCGAAGGTCGTGACCGGGAGGCGATAGCAGGCACCGAGCACGGCGGTGTTCACGCGGAGATCCAGCCTCCCGCTGATGAGGACCACCGTCCCGGGCAGCGGAGGGTTCCCGGCGTCGGCCAGTTGCCGGGCCGCGGGTGCGGCGAACCCCGGGATGTGGCCGAACAGTTCGTCGAGCGTTGGTTTGGACAGCCAGGAGGAGGGTCGATAGGTCATCAGGTCCCCCGCGTTGGTCGGGCCGATGACACTCCAAGTCAGGGGATCGAAACCGTACTGGGTGGTCCGATCCGCCAGTTCCGCTGTCACGCTGGCGGCGCTGAGGATGCCGATCGTGCAGGTGTCCAGCGGATACCCACCGGCCCCGTCCGGACGTCCGCCCCCGCAGGCGAGCGGAGACATGGTCTGGTCGATGTGCCGGACGGTGTAATTGAGCGCCAGTTCATGGGCGAGGGTTTCGCCGCCGCGCGGTTCGTTCCAGACGGGGTTCCCGTTGACCCAACCGGGCGGCTCCATCTTGACGATCAGGTCCTCCTCCACCCCCGAATCGGGACGCGGAGCGAGCCCCAGGGCGGTCGATCCGCCGGTGGTCGTGTTCGCCAGCCAATGGACGGTGCCCAAGTAGTGCGTGTCCCCACATTCGCGGGGATTGCTCTCGAAGGAGGAGTAGAGCTTCAACCAGGTCATCGCCCCGTCGAAGCCGCCGGACACATCGAAGGGCCGGTAATCGATCGCCGGGTAGGGGATGCCGATCCCGGTAAACTTGATCAGCGGCACCGGCCGGCTAATGCGGTCGCCCTTGAACGCGAACCGGAAGTGGTCCACGGGCAGGAGGGACTGCGCGCGCGCCAGGATGTCCCCGAACCCGGAGGCCGGATCGCGCGGGTCGTAGTTGGGGGCCGAAGTGTGGATGGGGACGAGCACCAGACAGGGCGACCCCATCTGGATCACCTCGAGGGCGCCCGACGTGAGGGTGTTGTTGCCGAGCGGGTTCTGGCCCGTCTCCGGCACCCCCATCGACGGGTTGACGGTGAACTCCACCCGGAACTTGCCGCGCTGGATCCATTCCTTGGGCAGCGCGAAGAGAAACCCATTGTTCACCCCGGAACGCAGGGTCCCGAGGTTGCCCATCGACGTGATCGTGGGGTTGTTGACCGGCGACAGCGGCGAGCCGGGAAGCTGGGTGTCATCGCGATAGCCGCGCAAGGTCGCGTTCGCCGCGTAGCGCCCCACCCCGGTGCTATCCAGGGCCAGCCGCGCGTAGGCCCGGGCGAAGGTGGGTTTGTTCGCCACCAGGCGCGTCGAGTTGTCGAAATCCAGCGTCGTCTGCACGACCTCGAGGCCGAGCACTTCCAGGTCGCGCACGATCGGCTTGGCATCGGCGGAAACCCGCCAGATATGGTCGCCGGTGGCCCAGTAGAGCCAGCGCCGGTCGGAGCGGAGGTTGAGGCCCTCCAGCGAACCGCCCGCGGTGGTCTTGTCGACAATGGTGCCGAAACCGTCGGAGACCGCCAAGTCGCTGTTCGCGGGAGCGCGGCGGCTGAGGATCTGGGAGTTGGCCTCGTCGAAGGAGCAACCAAAGAATCCCCCGCACCGCAACGGGGTGACGGTCAGGTAGATCCGGTCCGAGGTGGCGGCCACTCCGCGGACCTGGAGATCGGTGGTCTTGGTGTCGTACTCCACCGAGACGCTCCGGTCCCGCGCCGAGATCCGCAGGAGACGACCGGTGAGCCGCGCCGAAGTCGGGTCGCCCACCGCGACATAGATCGCCGTGGTGTAGCTGCGACCGACGAAGATCCCCCCGCCCCCGCCCGAACCTCGGATGGATTCGTCACGGACCGCGAAGTCCCAGACATTTCGGGCGAGCAGGACCGGCGTCGAGTCGAAGGGGTCGAGATCGAACTGGTAGAGCAGTCGATCCTGGGTGAGGACCAGCAGCGACTCCTTCAGGCGCGAAGCGCCTTGCTGAAGGACCTGCACTGCCTCCATCCGCCGCACCGCGCTGCCGGCGGCCGTGAAGGACCGGAAACTGATGGAGGGACTGGGACGCTCGATGCTGAACTCGGCGCCGCTGGCGCAGGAGGCCCAGACATCCCCGCGCCAGAGCATGACCGCCCCGTTCGCCGCCACCGGCACCGCCTCGATG
>JBBQML010000519.1:0-4406 GCA_038328885.1 Verrucomicrobiota bacterium
GATTCCGTGATCATCAACGACGAGCCCGGCGTGCTCATCGCATGGCGTTCGCGCGAGGGCACGGAAGTGCCGAACGCCGGCTCCGTCCGTTTCGCCGTCGCGCCAGGGGACGAGGGCACGGAGGTCACCGTGGCGCTCGAATACGATCCGCCGGGCGGAAAACTCGGGGAGTTTATCGCCAAACTCTCCGGCGAGGATGCCGGCATCCAGGTTTACATGGCGCTCAAACGCCTGAAAGCGCTGCTGGAAGCAGGAGAAATTCCCACCACGGAAGGGCAATCGGCCGGCGGGCCGCAGGCCTCCGTTAAAGGAAAAAAATGAAAGCCGTCGTCTGGATGGGGAAAAAGAAAATGGAGGTCCAGCAGGTCGCCGATCCGCGTATTCTCAACCCGCGCGATTGCATCGTGAAAGTCACCGCCACCGCCATCTGCGGCTCGGACGTCCATCTTTACAACGGACTCATCCCGACGCTGGAGAAAGGCGATATCCTCGGCCACGAGTTCATGGGCGAGGTGGTCGAGGTCGGCCCCGCCGTCCGGAAGACCAAGGTGGGCGATCGCGTGGTCGTTCCCTTCACCATCGCCTGCGGGGCCTGTTCGCATTGCGCGCGCACCGAGTGGTCGTGCTGCGACAACACCAATCCCAACGCGCAGATCGCCGAAGCCCTGATGGGCTACAGCCCTGCGGGGCTTTTCGGGTTCTCCCACATGAGCGGCGGCTACGCGGGCGGGCAGGCGCAATACGTGCGGGTGCCCTTCGCCGACGTGGGACCGATCAAGATCGAGAGCGATATCCCCGACGAGAAGGTGCTCTTCCTCTCGGACGTTTTTCCGACCGGCTACATGGCGGCGGAGAATTGCAACATCGTGCCCGGCCGGAGCGTGGTCGCGGTGTGGGGCTGCGGCCCGGTGGGACAGTTCGCGATCCGCAGCGCGTTCCTCCTCGGCGCCGCCAAGGTAATCGCCATCGACTCGATCCCGGAGCGCCGCGCGCTCGCCGAAAAAGCCGGCGCGACCGCGATTCCCTCGGGTGATGACGTGATGGATACGCTCAAGGCGATGACCGGCGGGCGCGGGCCGGATGCCGCGATCGATGCGGTCGGGATGGAGGCGCACGGCTCCGCTTATGACGACGTCAAGCAGACGCTCAAATTGGAAACCGACCGGCCCTTCGCGCTGCGGCAGGCGATGCGCTGCGTGCGCAAGGCCGGCACGCTGTCCGTGCCCGGGGTCTATGCGGGCTTCCTCGACAAGGTGCCTTTCGGAGCGGTCATGAACAAGGGCGTCACGATCAAGACCGGCCAGACCCACATCCAGCGCTACCTGCACCCGCTGTTGCCGCTTGTGGAGGCGAAAAAAATCGATCCCTCGTGCATCATCACCCACCGGGTGCCCCTGAGCGAAGCGCCCGAGGCCTACGCCATGTTCACCGACAAAACCGACGGCTGCATCAAGGTCGTGCTCGACCCCTCCCGTTAGGCGCCGACGCGAGGCAATTTGCAGCTAACATCAACATGAAAAAAGAATCTCCGGACAAGCGGGTCGGACGGTCGGTCAAAACGCCAAAACCAAAGGCGGATAATCAGTCGGCCGCCGCCCGGCACCTCGGCGGCCAGCCGGAGAACGATGCAGATGCCCGGGCCGCCGGATTTGTATCCGCGACCGCCGATTCTCCGCGCGTGGCGCCGAAACCCCGGCCTGCTCAGAAGACGTCCTGACCTTCACCGACCCATGCAGACCAGGCGTCGGATTCCGGCACACAAGCGCGTACCTGTTTTATGCTTCTGTGCTCATTTTTCGGCCATGAAGTCCGAGATGAAAAGGTGACGAAGCGGATTTGACAGAAAAATGGGTTCGGGGAAAAAAGTTGGACCTTAACACCGAGAACCCGTGCAGAGTCGGGCGTCCGCGGCCGATTGCATCCTTTGAATGAGAGGAAGAATCAGGCCGTGCCGACCAAGCGACCTGGACGCCGCCGGGTGCTGTCCAGGGCGGCGACCACCGTCCTCTGCGCACGCAAAAAGGCCTCGGCCGTCGGCTGGTGCAAACAGCGTTCGTAGGCGCTCTCGTGCTGAGGCGCACGGTCCCACACACCCGACTGGTGCCAGTCGTGCAGATGATCCCAATCGGGACGGTCAATGATGGGATACCAGCAAACGCCCAGCAGCGGCACGTCGGCGGCCAGGGTGGCGACACATTCCTGCGCGATCATATCCATCCAATGCGGGCGGTCCTCCCTTGGATGGCTGGTTTCGCTCAGGACGATCGGACGTCCGTAGCGCCGGTAGGTTTGGCGCAGCAGCTCGTGCAAGGGCACCCACCGGTCGTCGCCGTTTTTCCAGATCAGCATCTCGTTCGTCGCCTTCACCCACTGGTTGTTGTAATAAAAATTCACGCCCAACAGGTCGATGTATTCAGGGCGGCCGCGCAGTTCCGGGCAGAGGCGGCCGCAGAGAATATCGGTCACTTGAAACTGATATTCGTGGTGCTGGCGCGCCGTCGCTTTTTCGGCGTGTCCGGCGTCGCGCCCGTGGGTGATGCTCACCAGCGGCTCGGTGGTGAGGATGCGCACGCCGGGATCGATTTCCTTCAAGGCCTCCACGCCCTCGATGTAGGCCTTCATCAACATGTATTTCACTTCCCAGCCCTGGCCCACGCAGTAGGGCGAGGTGCCGCGCACATCGCCGCCGAGCCAAGATATAAAGCCGACTTCGTTGATCGGCGTCACGATCAGCGGTCGCGAGGAGTCCACCGAACGATAGAAGATCGCGAACGCGCGGCACAAGGCGGCGAAGCGCCGGGCGAACATCGGGTGCAGCGGGGTGAGATCGTCGGGGTAGCCGAAATGGCAGATGTCCCATACCTGCTGGATGCCGTGCTCGCGCCCGCGCTCGATCATGCGCGCGACGACGGTCCAGTCATAAATGAACGGAGTCCGCTCGATCTGGCTCCAGCGGATGCCTTCGCGCACGGTGCGAATGTTGAGCAGGCCCAGGTTGCGGTAGTCCTCGTCGAGGCGTTCGAGATGACGCGTGAGATGGAGAAAATCCACCCGGTTGCCGAACGCGTTGAGCTGATCGGTGCACTCGAAGCCGGCCATCCAGAACGAGTGAAACGGGGAAGGGCCAAAGGATGAAGATGACGACGGTTTCATTAGAAAATGCGCCGAGAGTTCAACTTCCGGTCTGCAGAAGCTTTCGGATCGCTTCGGCGTCGGTTTCAAATTTGACCGCTCGGGCCTCCGAATCGGAGCTGGAGGTCGGGGACTGCACCCGCCGGACCGAGAGACGGCGCACCAAGGCGGCCTGTTCGTCGAAGATGCGCACGGCGGTCCACAGCGCGCGTTCCAGCGCTTCGCCGTGGTCGGCGAGGAGACTATCGGGCGAATAGGCATGCCCCACGTGGCAACGAAACTGCAGCGGCCTCGCGGACTTTGTCTCCCAGAGCGGGCCGTTGCACTCGGGGCAGACGAATGCGGTCGGGCGTCCGAACTGCTTGCTCATTTCGTGCGGGCTGAGCTCGCGCAAAGCGGCCTTCGCCGCGCGCGGCTTTCGGGGAGAAACAGTCCGGGCGGTGGCGAGGCGCACCAGGAGCGGAGCGATCTCGGAGAGCGGCACGCAATAATCCACCTTCACGTTGCGCAAAGCGCTCTCCGGCATGCCGGGAGCCATGGCGTCTTTCGGATCCTGGACGATGGCGACGCCACCGTGGATTTTCACGCTGTTGAGGCCTGCGGTGCCGTCGTCTAGATGGCCGGTCAGCACGACGCCGGTCACGCGCGGGCCATAGGCCTCGGCGGCGGATCGGAACAATGCATCGATGGCCGGGCGGTGCCGATTCTCACGCGGCCCGCGGTTGAGCCGGACGCGTCCGACCTCCAGCTGGAGATGCATGTCCGGCGGCGCCAGGTAAACGTGACCGGGCAGGATTTCTTCCCCGTCGATGCCATTTCCCACAGTGAGCGCCGAGCGGGAGCCGACGATGTCCCTCAACAAATCGGGCCCCGAGGCGGGAATATGCAGCACGACAAAGACCGACGCGGGCAGATCGGCGGGGAGGCTTCCGATCAGGCGCGGGATGGCGTCCACCCCGCCCGCCGAGGCGCCGACGACGATGATTTCGTGGCCGAACATATGGCCGTTTATCAGACTAAGATGCTGGCAAGGACACGGGGCACGCCGTCGATGCGGGCGGCGATGATCTCCGCCTGCTCCTTTTCGGCGGCGGTGTTGACGAAGCCGCCGAGCCGGACGACGCCCTTGAATGTCCCGACGGACACGTCCCTCGCCCCCACGACGGGATTTTTCACCAAGCCAGCCTTCACTTTCACCGTGGTGGAGCGATCATCTGGATACTCCTTGATGCTGGCGCGGGTGCCCGCGCCAGCCTGGCCGGTGGCGAACGAGG
>JBBQML010000520.1:0-4404 GCA_038328885.1 Verrucomicrobiota bacterium
TCCTCTATGATGCCCGCCGGTTCCCCCATCATGGTGCGGTGGTGCAGGCGGCGGGCGGAGTCGAGCCGCTGCGCGAGGACAAGGAAGGCTTTGCGTTCCGGGTCAACGGATGGTCCGCGATGCCGCACCTGGTGGTGGTGAACGGACTCTACGACGAGGTTGCCGTTCGCATCGACGGGCGAGACGTGCCGCTCACCGTGCCGCACAGCCATGTGGTGCTGACCGGTCGGCTGGTGCTCGAGGTGATGGGGAGCCCGCGGGTCGAGATTCGGCACCCGGCCCGGACGGCGCTGCGCATCGACCCGCTTCCCGGGCGCAGGGAGGCGGCCGTGACGTGGTCGGCGGCAGCGGTGGGCCTGCAGTTGGAAGCGCAATCGGCGTTGCGGCCGGGCGGGGACTGGCAGGTGGTTCCCGGCAGCCCGCTGAACGGCGGACTCACCTGGTCGATGCCCGTGAACCTGGAGGGATCTGGCCGGGTGTTCCGGTTGCGTCGGCCGGAGGGCTGAGTTCCCTTACGTCTGCTTCCACCTCGGAGGTGGTCTTCTGCACAGGGCGCTACCGCCAGGCCGGTCCTTCGAGGGGCCGGCCGTTGGTTTCCAGGATTTGGAAGTGATGGATGCCCGCGGGGGCGTCGTCGGTGTAAGTCCAGACCACCCTCTTTTCCGGGGTCACCTCGAGCAGCTTCGTGCGGCGGGCGCCGATCCCGTAGGAGGCGATCACGGTGTTGCCGTTGGCCAGGCGTTGGCCGCCACACGCCTGCAGGTGGTGATTGGTGCGCTGGCAGTCGAGGGCGACCTCGACCTGCACGCGGCCGGCCAGGTCGACCTCCAGGAGGCGCGTCGTGGAGCCGTCGTCGGCGACGATCCGCGTTTCGGCGCCGGTGGTGAGGAATGCGTGGGTGGTGGTGAGCCCCAGGAGCAGGGCCCAGCCGAGGATCCGGGCGAGCGGGTGGGTCGGGCAAAGCAACGAACGAAGGGTCATGGGGCGAATTGATAACTGACGAACGCGAGGCGGCGACTGTCCGGGGACCAGGAGGGGACATTGATGGTGCCCTGTCCACCGAAGAGCTTGGCGATCACCTCGACGCGTCCGGTGGCAATCGACAACACCCGCAGCATGACATCCTGATTCGCAGGGTGTCCCTTGACCTCCGGTTCGTAGGAGAGGAACACCAGCGACTTGCCGTCGGGGGAGGGGTGCGGAAACCAGTTCTGCCACGCGTCGGCGACCACGGGTTCCTGTCCGGTGCCGTCCGGCTTCATTCGCCAGATCTGCATGGTGCCGGTGCGGTCCGAGTTGAAGTAGATCCACCGCCCGTCGGGTGAATAATCAGGGCCGTCATCGAGGCCAGGGGCGGTGGTGAGCCGGGTCTCCGGGCCGCCCTCGACGGGGATGGTGAAGACGTCGTACTCCCCATTGCGTTCGGCGCAGTAGGCCAGCGTGCGCCCGTCCGGGGACCAGCCGTGCCAGTAGGACGGAGCGGCGGTGGTCACCAGCCGGGGGACGCCACCCGTGGCCGGGAGCACGTAGATCCGGGACCGGCGATCGGTCTGCGACTGGTCGCTGATCACGAGTTGGGTGCCGTCGGGGGACAGTCCGTGGTCGTTGTTGCAGCGGGTGGCGAAGCCAGTGTCGAGGGTGGTGGGGGCGTCGCCTGTTACCGGGATCCGGAGGAGACGGCCCTGACCGTTGAAGATCAGCGTGGCCCCATCGCGCGACCAGTTCGGGGCCTCGATCAGGTTCGTCGTCCACCAGACGACGCGGCGGTCCTTGCTGGCCAGCGTGATGGTTTCCAGGGTGCTGATTACCGTCGGCCTGGAGGGATGGGGATCGGCACCCTGTTGGAGGGTCACGTTTCCGAACCTGGCGGTTTCGAGCGCCTCGTCATCGTGAGCGCAGACCGCGAGGCCCACGTAGAACGGGTCCTGCAGCTCGAGGCGGAACGTGCCGCCCGCGGGCTGCAAGGGTCCGCCCGGCCCCGCCAGCGACATCGAGACGTAGCGCCCACGTTTCTCGATGCGCAGCCGGCGGGGTCCGCTGGTGTTGGCTTGGATCTCGCGGGTGAGGGCGCCCTTCGCTTCCCGGTATTGCAGGGACGTGAGTCCGTCCCCGTGCAGGGCGGCATCGGCGTAGGCGGCGTCGGCGCTGAGGTCCTGACGGACGAGGAGGCAGGCCTTGCGGTGGGCGTTCCCGCCGGTGGTGGGGAAGGTGATGTCCGCGGCGAGCGAGACGTCGCCGGAGACCTTCGTCCAGACGAAGTACAGGGCATCGTTGGTGAACCACATGTTGGCCCCGCCGCCCGACACGCGGTAGGCGTCTGGGTCAGGCAGGAACTGCGCGCTCCCGGCGCGCCGGGGGTTGCCGATATCCGTGCTCCCCTCGAATTGGCCGAGCGGCCCCCCCGGGGCGGGTGGGGCGAACGAAGCGGCGAGGAGGACCAGCGGGAGCAGCGTCCAGCGGGTCAGTCCAGCGTGGGTCGGCCGGCACCGGCCGGCGTGAGCCGACGCTCGACCGCGGAGGGAGGAAGGCATGAGGGGAGTGAACCGGGCGGGCGGCGGATTGGCAATCCACGGAACGGATTCACGTCCCACTCACGGGACGCTGGGCGAACGGAACGTGGTCGTCCGGATCAGTTGCGGGTCGAGGCCAGGACCTCCTCGAAATCGACGATCTCCTTGAGTTGCGTGAGGAACCAGCGGTCGATCTTGGTGAGTTGGAAGATCTCCTCGAGGGTGAACCCCGCCCGCATGGCGTGCCGGATGAAGAAGATGCGCTCGGCGTTGGGGACGCTGAGTTTGCGGGTGATCAACTCGCGCGGGAGGATGTCGCGATCCCCGTAGAGTTCGCTGCCGATGCGCCAGGGCTTCCCGTCGCCGCCCAGTCCGCTCCGGCCGATCTCGAGGGAGCGCAGGCATTTCTGGATGCTTTCCTTGAACGTGCGGCCGATGGCCATGGCCTCGCCGACGCTCTTCATCTGGGTGGTGAGCGTGGGGTCGGCCTGAGGAACTTTCTCGAAGGCGAAGCGGGGGATCTTGGTCACCACGTAGTCGATCGTGGGTTCGAAGCTGGCGGGGGTTTCGCGCGTGATGTCGTTGCGGATCTCGTCGAGGTGGTAACCGACCGCCAGCTTGGCGGCGATTTTGGCGATCGGGAAACCGGTGGCCTTGGAGGCCAGGGCGGAACTGCGGGACACCCGCGGGTTCATCTCGATGACCACCATGCGGCCGGTGTCGGGGCTCACGGCGAACTGGATGTTGGAGCCCCCGGTCTCCACCCCGACGGCCCGGATCACGGCGAAGCTGGCGTCGCGCATGATCTGGTACTCCTTGTCCGTGAGCGTCTGGATCGGGGCGACGGTGATCGAGTCCCCGGTATGCACCCCCATGGGGTCGAAGTTCTCGATCGAGCAGATGATCACGCAGTTGTCGGCCTTGTCCCGCATGACCTCCATCTCGAACTCCTTCCAACCGAGGAGCGACTCCTCAACCAGGATTTCCGAGACCGGCGAAAGGTCCATGCCGCGCTTGGCGATTTCCTCGAACTCGTCGCGGTTGTAGGCGATGCCGCCGCCGGTGCCGCCGAGCGTGTAGCCCGGCCGGATGATCAGGGGATAGCGGCCGATCCGCTCGGCCACGGCGCGGGCCTCGTCGATGGTGTGGGCGGTGCCCGAAATGGCGACATCGAGACCGATGGACAGCATGAGGTCCTTGAAGATCTGCCGGTTCTCGCCCTTCTCGATGGCTTCGGCCCGGGCCCCAATCATTTCGATGCCGTGGCGCTCGAGCGCGCCACTCCCGTGGAGGTGCATGGCCGTGTTCAGCGCGGTCTGTCCGCCGAGCGTGGGCAGGAGGACGAGCTTGCCCTCGGCGCCGAGTCGCGCCATTTCGGCCTTCTCCCGAAGGATGATCTTCTCGATGACCTCGGGGGTGATGGGCTCGATGTACGTGCGGTCTGCGAACTCCGGGTCGGTCATGATCGTGGCCGGGTTGGAGTTCACGAGGATGACGCGGTACCCCTCCTCGCGGAGGGCTTTGCACGCCTGGGTGCCGGAGTAGTCGAACTCGCAGGCCTGACCGATGATGATGGGGCCGGCCCCGACGATAAGAACCGAGTGGATGTCGTTGCGCTTGGGCATCGCGCACCCATTCAGACGGGAGCAGGCCGAATTGAGAACAGCGAAATTCAACCGCGCCCCGGTGCCTCGACAGCTAGGTCGGGGATTTGCGAGCCTTCCCTGGTGCGTGCCGATTATCACCTCGAAGGGCGGCGGGTCGTGGTCAAGCTGGGCACCGGGATTCTGACCGACGGTCGCAAGCGTCCGGACCAGGTGCAGTTCGCGCAGTTGGTGGCGCAGGTGGCCGCGCTCCGGGCGGGCCGCTAAACCGACTGCTGCGCTGAATACGG
>JBBQML010000521.1:0-4404 GCA_038328885.1 Verrucomicrobiota bacterium
CGGCACGCCATAGTGGTACTGGAGGGCGAAATACGCTTCCGCAACCACCAGATCGGCCACCGTCGCCCGCGCGCCACGCCGCTCCAACTCATCCAGGAACGCCACCGCCCGCAAGGCCTGGTCGGCTGGTTCCCTCGTTGATCACCGTCACGTCCGTCGCAAACCCGCCAAAGCCATGCCCCGCCGGACGGCGGGATCGCGCCCCATCGTCCGCCACACAAAGCCCGACCGCAGGTTCTCCGCCATCAACAGCGTGATCCCCAGGTCGATGCCCAACACGTCCGGATTCACCCAGCCGATGTGCGGGTTGAAGGCATCCACGAACCCGTAGCGCCGCCAGATGCGGTCGCCATAGCGCTCCCGTTGGTGCCGCAGGGTTCGCAGGCAGGCCGACGGCAGGAACGGCAGCGATCCCGCCGCTGCGCACGGCACCAGGGTCCCGTCCAGCGGACCGGAATCCGGCGGCCCGCCCCACCCCGCATAACCCTTCTTGGAATCGCTGGAGGTCACCCCCCACAAGTCCTCCGACCACCAAGGAAACCGACCCTGCCGGTCCAGACTCCACTCGAGATGGGCGCGGGTGGCCGCCACCGAGTTCTCAAACCAATCGAGCCCGGTCTCGGGCTCAGGCCGGCAATCCCGGAAGTCGAACCAAGCGTGGCTGTACTGGTGCACGAAGAGGGGAGCCGGGCTCCAGATGAAACGTTCACCATAGTACTCCCGAACCGGCCTCGACCACGCCCCCCACGTCTCCGGCGCCACCGGGTGCGTGGGCGAACCGAGCGCCAGCAGGTTCAACATCATCAGCTCGCAGTAGTGATCCCAGCGGGGCTTGAGGAACCCCTTCTCCGGAAACCACCCCATCGAGAACGTCCGCCCACGGTTGAGCATCCAGGGCCAATCCACCGCCTCATAGACCTCCGTGGCGAGACGACGGATCTCGGGGTCCGCGAAATGCGCCCGGCACGCCAGGACCCCGCAGAGGAGAAGCGTGGTATCGATCGAGGAAAGCTCGCAGTCCCAGATCCGCTGCCCGTTCGACCAGTCGACGAAGTGGTAACGGAAACCATGGACCTCAGGCATCACCTGCCGGAGGTGGCGCAGGGTCCGCAGCACCTGCGCCCCGAGTTCCACCGGGGAAGCCCAACCACGCTCCTCGCCGATGCAGAGCGCCGTCAGCCCGAACCCGGTCGCCGCAATGCTCGCCACCCCGCGCGAATCAGGCTGGCCATCGGCCAACCGCCGATCCAGCACCTGGCCGGTCTGGGGATGGGCCGCTTCCACGAAAAACCGGAATGCCGCCCGGGAGAGTTCATCCAGGAATCCATCCTCCGACGCGCTGAGGTTCGCCGGCCGGGTCCCTGGCGCATGGAGACAACCACCCCCGAGCAGGGCCCCCGGCGCCACCGCGGCGACGGCTCCAACCCGGGCGGCCTGCCCGAGGAACTCCCGACGCGTCAGGGTCATCGCGCACTCGCGCCCGCCCCGGTGCCGGCGCCCGTGCCTGCAGCCGGACCCACCCCCAGACCCGCCGGGCGCACCGACCGAACCGCCGCCATGAACGCAGCCGCGCGCCGAGTCAGCTCGGGCCAGTCCTGGTTCCTGAGGATCTCGACCGACACCAGCGACGATCCCACGCCCAGAGCCGAGCATCCCGCAGCCAGGAAATCGGCCACATTGGTCAGGTCGATCCCACCCGTCGGGACCAACCGGAGGTGCGGCAAGGGGGCCCGCAGCGCCTTCACGAACTGCGGCCCCAAGCCGTCGGCCGGGAAGAGCTTCACGAAGTCGGCACCCCCTTCGTAAGCCAGTTGAGCCTCCGTGGGCGTGTAGGCCCCCAGCATGATCGGTACGTCCGCGGCATGGCAGTATTGCACCATCGAGGTGCGCATGATCGGGCTGACGACGAACTCCGCCCCGGCGTCCAGCGCCTGACGGCAGGTGATGTTCTCAAGCACGGTTCCCACCCCCACCATCGCCCGGTCGCCCAGCGCCGCCCGGGCGTCCCGGATGGCGTTCAACGCATCCGGGGTCGTGGTGGTGATCTCCACTGCGATCACCCCCCCCGCCACCAGGGCCTCGGAAAGCGGAACAACCAGATCGCGGCGCGGAGATCGGATGACGGCGACGATCGCGGCGTCGATCAGGCGTTGGACACGTTGCTGGCGCTTGTTCATGAACCTATAAAATCGACGGAATTCGGGACACCCATTCAATCACAGGCTCGCCCGCGTGGACACGTTTTCCTCGGCTGCCGTGCTCCGGTACGCCTCCGCGAGGAGCGTGATCGGGTGCGCCACGCGGATCTCCAACCCCGCGGCCCGGCAACCATTGACCACCTGCAGCAGGCAACCCGGGTTGGCCGTCGCCACGATCCCGGCGCCCGTGGACCGGATATGCCGGACTTTGCGCCCGAGAAGTTCGGCCGCCATCTCCGGTTGCGTCAGGTTGTAGACGCCCGCGCTGCCGCAACACCAACTGGCCTCCGGAAGCTCCACCAATTGCAGCCCGGGAATGGCGCGCAGTAGTTGCCGGGGCTGGTTGACCACCTTCTGGCCATGGCTCAGGTGGCAGGACTCATGGTAGGTGACCCGCACCGCCGGCGCACCGCCGGCGACCGGGGACCGGAGCCCGATCGTCGCCAGGAATTCGTGCACATCCTTCAACCGCTCGTCCCAGAGGCGCGCCCGTGGCGCATAGACCGGGTCGTGCTCCAGAAGCTTCGCGTAGTGCTTCAGGTGCAAACCGCAACCGCCCGCATTGGAGATGATGGCGTCGAAGCGCTCCGGTGGCAGCAGGTCGATCATCCGCCGGGCCAGTTGCTGGGCGAGCGTCCACTCGCCGTTGTGGACGTGAAGCGACCCGCAACAGGGCTGGTCGGGAGGGGTGTGCACCTCGCAGCCGGTCCGGACCAGCACCTCCACCGTGTCCCGGTTGACGTCACTGAATATCAGGTCCTGCGCGCACCCGGTGAGCACCGCGACCGTGTACCGGCGGGCGCCCATCGCCGGGGTCACCGTCGCGATGAGGTCGTTCGAAAAATGCGCCTGCACCTGCGGCGTCATCGCCTCGAGTTCCTGAAAACGCCTGGGGAACAGCTTCATCACACCACTGCCCCGCACCAGATCCTGGATCCCCAATTCCTGATACAGCCGCATGGCCCGCCCCAGCGCGGTGAGGCGCCGGTGATCCATGAACAACCATTTCACGGTGAACCAACGAATGGCGTCCCGCCTCGGCGCCTGCAGCAGCCCCCGTGCCTCCACCTCGGCCCTCGCATGCTCGAAAAGTTCGGCGTAGTCCACCCCGGCTGGGCACGCCGTCACGCACGCAAGGCAACCCAGGCAGTAGTACATCTCGTCGGCGAAGGTCTTCGCCGGCTCCAGCCGGTCGTCGGCAATGGCCCGCATCAGCGCGATCCGACCGCGCGGACTATGCCGTTCCAATTTGGTGGCGTCGTAGGTCGGACACGTCGGCAGGCACATCCCACAGTGCATGCACTGCTGCAGGACGGAGTAGTCGAGACCCTTCAGGTGGGAGACAGTCCGAGTCGGGCTCGCAGGAGGATTCATGTCGTGCCGGTCCGCAAAGATCATTCCACGTCCACCCCGCCGGTCCTCCGGGCCACATCACCGACCGCCCCGGGATCATCCGGTTGGCCGAACAACCGGGCGAGCCGCCACACCATCCAGCCAACCGCCGACAGCACCCCCAGCGCAAGCGCAGCGCCCTGAAGCATGTCGCGTCGACGACTGTCCGGCAGGCTGAGTACGTCGAACTGGAATCGAAGGTCCGGGTTGATCTGCCGCAAGGCACCGAGAATCCCGCTCAGCACGCCAACGCTAGCCGCGGCACACCCCGGCGCGATCACCTCCCACAAGTCAGGAGCCTGACGGGCATTCGACACGGGAGTGGGCGTGGGTGTGGGCATAAACGGAAGGGCCGGCCTCAGTCGAACATCTTGCCGGGGTTCAGGATGCCCTTGGGATCCAACGCCCGCCGGAGTTCCCGCATCACCCGCATCGAGGCATCCCCCGCGAATTTCGGAAGGAACTCCTTCTTGGCCACGCCGATGCCGTGCTCGCCGGTGATGGTGCCGCCCAACCGGATCGCCTCGTCGAAGATCTCCCGAAACGCCTCATGCACCCGCCGCATTTCCTCATGGTTCCGTTCGTCGGTGAGGAAGGTGGGATGCAGGTTGCCGTCCCCCATGTGACCAAAGGTCCCAATGCGCAACCGGTGCTTCCGTGCCACCTCGTCCACAAATCGGATCATGCGCGCGAGTTCGCTGCGCGGCACGGTGGCGTCCTCCAGGATGGTGGTCGGCGCCAACCGGGCCAGCGCCGAGAACGCACATCGCCGGGCCACGGCCAGGCGCGTCGCCTCGGCCTCGTCCTTCGCCAC
>JBBQML010000522.1:0-4404 GCA_038328885.1 Verrucomicrobiota bacterium
GTGCGGTCCGGGGATGCGAACGCGCTGCCTGAGCCGGGCGCCTCGGGGGCAGGCGGCGGCGCTCCGCTGGTGCCCCTGGGTGAACTCGTGACCTTGGAGCACACGCTCGTGGAGAAGAGCATCTACCACAAGAACCTCATGCCCGTGACGTACATCATCGGGGATGTCGCCGGGGTGGTGGAGAGCCCGGTCTACGCGATCTTCCAGATGAACGAAAAGCTGCGGGCCCTGGATTTGCGCAAGCTGGGAGCACCGGAGGCCGGTCTGCGGATCCTGAACGCGCAGATGCCGTTCACCGATGACCTGCCGGCCATGAAATGGGATGGCGAGTGGCACATCACCCTCGAGGTCTTCCGCGACCTCGGCCTCGCCTTCGCGGCGGTGCTCGTCCTGATCTATGTCCTGATGGTCGGCTGGTTCCGGTCCTTCCTCACGCCGCTGGTGGTGATGATGGCCATCCCGTTCTCCCTGATCGGCATCCTCCCGGGACACGGGTTGATGAACGCCTTCTTTACGGCGACCTCGATGATCGGGTTCATGGCCGGCGCGGGAATTGTCGTGCGCAATTCGATCATCCTGGTCGATTTCATCGAGCAACGGATCGGTGAGGGCATGTCGGTGGGCCAGGCCGTCGTGGACGCCGGTGCGGTGAGGTTCCGGCCGATGCTGCTGACGGCGCTCGCCGTCGTGGTGGGGGCAGGGGTGATCCTGTTCGACCCGATCTTCCAGGGCCTGGCCATCTCGCTGATGGCGGGGGAAGTTGCCTCCCTGCTCATCAGTCGCATGGCCGTACCGGTCCTTTACTACATGGCGTACGGGCGTCGTGGCTAAGGCGACTGACGCCCGACCGGAGCGCGCCTCTCCCGAGGCGCAGGGGGCGGTGCGCGGGGTGGGGCGTGGGAATCGATTTCGACGCGTGGGGCGGCGGGACGCGCAGCGGTTCTGGAGAACAGCGGTCCGGAGCGAGGCCAGCCGGAGTTTCCCTGGAGGGCGTGCCAACTATCGCGGAAGCCGGAGGAGCACCGGTTCGGTGACTTCGACCAAGCCGGGAAGGGTGCGAATCAAGGACGTATCGTAAAACTGAACCGTCCGCGGCTCGGAACGAATCCACTCGGAAGTGTCCGGCACGGTTGCGCGGTAAATCATCCCGTCCGGCAGACTTGCGGTCGCGGGGAAGACCATGCCGGGCGGGGGGAGGTCGGACCCGATCAGGGACAGGGCAGGCGGGCTCTCCTTGCCGGTGGCGGTCTGGAAGACGCTCACGCCGAAGAGGAGCGCTCCCATGATCAAGGCCGTGTAGGAGCCCGCGAGCATGGGCTCTCGGACCAGGAGTTCGGTCAACCGGTCCCACCAAGGGAGATCAGAGACCTCGGTGCCGGCTCGAATGTTGACGAGGATGCGATTGGGCAGCCGGTCGAAGAACCCTGGAGGCGGCACCTCATGACGCTTGAGTGCTAGCAGGCGCTGCAGCGCCTGGTCCGGGTTGCGGTTCGGAGGTTGCATGCGGATCGGATTATTTCAGGTAGTCCCCCAGCAGGCCCTGGAGTTGCTGACGGGCATAGTAGAGGCGCGAGCGGACCGTTCCGGGGTTGGTGTCCATGATCGAGGCAATCTCTTCATGCGGCAGACCCTGAACGTCGTGCAGGACCACCACCATTCGATGCACTTCCGACAGCTTCAGCAGGGCTACGTTCAACTTCTGCTGGAGTTCCGTGAGATCGATCTGGCGGCGGGGTGTCTGCTCCGACACCAGGGCCACGATGTCCGGGTCGTGTTCGGCGTTGAAATCCAGGTCGTTCAGGCTCAAGTGGAGCGTGCGATTGCGACGGCTCTTGAGGAAGTTGAGGGTCCGGTTGACCGCGATGCGATAGAGCCAGGTGAAGAGGCCGGAATCGCCCTTGAACCCGCGCAGGGCATTATACGCCTTGATGAAGGTCTCCTGGGTGAGGTCGGCGGCGTCCTCGTGGTTGGCCGTCATGTGGTAGACGGTCGCGTACACGCGCTCCTGGTGCCGGCGGACGATCGCGTCGAAGGCCTCGAGGTCGCCACCCTGGGCGCGACGCACCAAAGCGGACTCGTCGAGGTTCTCCAGGGTCGAGGCGGGGGCAGCGGAGGACTCGGGTGGGATCGGGGGCGCCTCGTGGGTCAGGAGCGAGCGACGCATGGGGCCTCAGGGGGTTGCCAACCGGCTCACCTGGAACCCGAGGGAGTGGGTGAGAGCAAGGAGCGGTTCGGTCCGGGCAAGGGGTTGGAGGGCGGCACGGGCTTGTTCCAGGTATCCCTCCACCACCTCGCACGACCGGGCGGCGGTGCGGTACCGGTGCAGGATCGAGGGAAGTCTGGCCGCCTCGTCTTCGCCATGCAGCGCGAGGCATTCCTCCAGGGCGGCCCGGTCCGCCGGGGAGGCGACCTGATAGGCGAGCAGGAGGGGTAGCGTGACCTTGCCGGTGGCCAGATCGGTGCCCAGCGTCTTGCCCGCCGCTTCCTCCGAGCCGAAAACATCCAGGCAATCGTCGAAAACCTGGTACGCGGTGCCAAAGGCCACCCCAAAGCGGCGGAGGGCTGCCCGGGACGGGCCCCCCGGAGCGGCGGTGGCCAGCAGTGGACCGAGTTCGCAGGCCAACGCGAACAGTTCCGCGGTCTTCAGCCGGATGACGCGAAAGTACTCCTCCGCCGGTTGGTCCAGCCTTCCCTGGCGCAAGGTCTGGAGGATTTCGCCGGAACACACGGCCTTGGTGGCGCTGGCCACGGCGCGGCAGACGTCCGTCGTGGGAAACCCGGCCGCCAGCTTCAGCGCGTGCGCAAAAAGACAGTCCCCCAGGAGCACGGCGGTCTGATTCCCGAACCGAGCCGCCACGGTCGGCCGCTGCCGCCGTACGCCGGCGAGGTCGATGACATCGTCATGGACCAGAGTCGCCAGGTGGACGAGTTCGACGATGGACGCCCCGGTGACGTGCCCCTCCCCCAGGTGGCCGGCCGCCTGGGCAGCCAGGGCGACGAGGACCGGGCGCAACTGCTTCCCGCTGGCGGAAAGGGCGTAGCGGGCGCCTTCGGCCACTTCGGGTTCGAAGGTGGCGACCTGCGCCTCGAGGTGGTCGCGGACCTCCGCCAGAAAGGGGGTCACCGGTTCCACAACCGACTGCCAATCGGCTGAGCCGGCCGCCGAGCCAGCCGTCGCAGCCCCGGGGGGCAACGGCTCGGATCCCATCACGGGCTTCGTGTTGGCGGCCAGCATCGCTCGCGACTCTAGGTTTCGGTGGAATCCAAGTCAAACGGTTCACCCTGGCCCGGCAGCGGCGCATCCCCGGGTTGTCGGTGACCGACCCACCCGGTTTGCCGTTGCGGAGCGACGACTCAGAGAAGCCCGCCGGTTGGACTTTCGGTTTGCTTCGAGGGTTCGGGGAGGGAAGTTTCAACGCGTGGCGCTACTGATTCGAGGATGGCTGCGGACGGTGCTTTGGCTGGCCGTCGGGAGCTGCGTGCAGGCGGGGGCTGCCGAACCCCAGGCTCCCGGGGCAACGTCCGTACGGGTGGTCGTGGACGCGACCAAGCTGGGCACTCCGGACTACCCGGCCTACCTGGACCGGTTGCGAGCCGCCGGGTGTCCGGACGACAAGATCCGGCTGATTGTTCTCGCCGACGCCGACGAATGGTTGCTGGGCCAGCGGGTCGCCCAAGCCGTGGCGAGCGATTTTCCCTGGTGGAAAGCGGAACCACCCGCCACTGGCGGGGAACCGTTTCAGGAGAAATTCGAGCAACTGCGGGCACGCCGGACCGAACTGGTCCGCCAACTTCTGGGTGATGCCCCGGAGACCCAGGATCCGGGAACCAAGGACCCCCCGATCGTCGTCAACCTCAGCGGGCCCGTCCTGGGCGCGCTGCCCCGCGAGAAGTACAATGCCGTTCAGGAGATCTGCGGTCGTTCGCTGGACCGGCACCAAGGCTACTTCAACAACCGGCAGAATGAAGGGATCTTCCTGAACCAGGGGGACCTGGCGAAGCTCCGGGAGCAAACCCGGGCGGACCTCTCGCAGGTCATCACGCCGGAGGAATTGGAGGAGTTTCTGCTGCGCTATTCCCACAACGGCAACCGGCTTCGGCAGGAATTGGCGGCGATGGAGCCGACGCCAGAGGAGTTCCGCACGATCTTCCGGGCGGTGGACGCGCTGGAGCACCGGTTGCAGCTCGAGTTCGGCGCCGTCGACTCGTTGAGCTCGCGGCAACGGGAGACTTTCGAGCGGCAGCGGGAGGAGGCGATCAAGCAGATCCTGCCCGCCGACCGCTACCAGCGTTACCTGGTCGGCCGTTACCCGCTGTTCCGGCAGGCGCAGTTGGCGGTGCGGCGTGCGGGGCTTCAGGAAAGCGTGACGCTGGCGTTCTACGAGGTGCTGAGCCAGCACGAGA
>JBBQML010000523.1:0-4397 GCA_038328885.1 Verrucomicrobiota bacterium
GGTTGGATCTCAAGAGCACCGGAACCGGGATCATCGACGCGCTGGCCAATCCGCTCGTCGTGGGCTTCAGCGGCGGACAGGAATACGTGATCGACCGGACTTCCCCCACGCTCGCGATCAGCGCGCCGTCGGTCGCCTCGACGGAGACGGGTCCGGTGGTCTACACGCTGACCTACTCGGCGGCTGACACGATCACGCTGACGCCGGCGCAGGTCACGCTGAATACCACCGGCTCGGCCACCGCCACGGTCGAAGTGGCCGGTACCGGCAGCACCACCCGGACCGTCACCCTGACCGGCATCACCGGTGCGGGCACCGTCGGCATCAGCATCGCCGCGGCCACGGCCTCCGATCTTGCCGGCAACCTCAGCCTCGCGGCCGGCCCAAGTGACACCGTACCCGTCAATCGGTCCCCCGTCCTGGTGACGCCGATCCCGAATCAGACGATCGGATACCGGACCCCCTTCACCTTCACCGTTCCCGCCGGCACCTTTGTCGAGCCGAATGGCGAGCAGACGCTGACCTACACGGCCACCGGCCTGCCGACCGGCATCACCTTTGATGGAACGACCCGTTCCTTTGCGGGCATTTCACCGATCGGTTCCACCCAGGTCACGGTGACGGCGACCGACAACGGCGTTCCAATCCGGAGCACGAGTTCGACCTTCACGCTGAACATCATCAAGGCGGTCCTCACCGTGAAGGCGGACGACAAGAACCGCGCCTACGGTTCGATCAATCCGCCGCTGACGGTCACCTACACCGGTTTTGTTGCGGGTGAAACGCTGGAAACTTCGGGTGTTACTGGACTGCCGGTGATTTCGACGACCGCCACGGGAACCACGCCAGTCGGCGCCGCTCCGATCTCGGTGACCGTCGGAACTCTGGCCGCGACCAACTACTCCTTCGTGTTCGTTCCCGGAGTGCTGACCATCGCAAAGGCGCCCCTGACGGTCACGGCGGACAACAAGACCCGCGTTTACAATTCGATCAATCCGCTGTTGACCTACAGTCTCACGGGTCTGGTCAATGGTGAAACAGCCGCGGTGATTTCCGGCGAGCCGGTTCTTGCGACGGAAGTGAACGCGGTGACCAACGCTGGCACCTATCCGATCACGATTTCGCTCGGAACCCTGACCTCGGGCAACTACGCGTTCTCCTCGCTGGTCAACGGCACCTTCACCGTCTCTCCCGCCTCGTTGACGATTACCCTCCAGGATCTCTTCCAGGTTTACAACGGCCAGCCCCGTGCGGTCAGCGCCTTGACCATCCCTTCCGGTGGCCGGGTGAAGTTCACCTACAACGGCAACGCGGTGCCGCCGATGGATGCCGGCTCCTACACGGTCATCGGCACGTCGGAGGATCCGAACTACGCCGGGACCGTCACCGCCACGCTGTCGGTCGCGAAGGCACCGCAGACGATCGCCTTCAATCCGGGCGCGGCCTCGATCGGTGTCCCTGTTCAGTTGACCGCCACCTCCAGTTCGGGCTTGCCGGTGACGTTCACGATCATCAGTGGCACCGCGGCACTCAACGGTGACGTTCTGACGTTGGGTGACAACAATCCCGTGACCGTCCGGGCGGTCCAGGCGGGGAATGCGAATTACAGCACGACGAGCGTGGATCGCACCCTCTCCGCCAGTGAGCGGCTGTCGCAGAGCATCCTGTTTGCGTCGCCGGGCAATCTCACGACGGATGCAGCGCCATTTGTTCTGCAGACGGGTGCGACCTCGGGTCTGGCGGTGACCGCGACGCTGCAAAGCGGTCCGGCCCTGCTGTCGGGCAACACCGTGACGCTGACCGGCAGTGTCGGCACGGTCACCCTGCGGCTTTCCCAAGCCGGCAATGCGACGTATGCGCCCGCTCCGGATCTGACCGTCACCTTCAACGTGAACCTCCCCCGCAACGACCGGATCATCAATCTCTCGTCGCGTTCCCGGGTAAAAACGGATGCGGGCCGCCTGATCACCGGCTTCGTCATCGGCGGCAATGCTCCCAAGCAGATCCTGATCCGCGGTATCGGGCCGTCCCTGACGCAGTTCAACGTGGACGGCGTGATGACGGCGCCGACGGTTCAACTGTACCGTGATACGACCCTGATCAGTGAAAACACGGGTTGGACCAGCGGCGGCAACGCCGCGGTTCTGTCGGCCGCCTTTGCCCGGCTGGGTGCGTTTGCCCTGACGCCCAACTCTGCGGATTCGGCACTGCTGGTGACGTTGGCGCCGGGTGGTTATTCGACGCACGTTTTTGGCGGCTCGGGAGTCGCCCTGGCGGAAATCTATGATGCGAGTGTGAACCCGCAGGCCGAAATGCAGCGCTTGGTGAACATCTCGGTCCGGAATGACGCAGGCTCCGGAGCTGACGTCCTGATCGCCGGCTTTGTCATCACGGGCACGACTCCGAAGCGGGTGTTGGTGCGGGGCGTTGGTCCGGGACTGGTCCAGTTCCAAGTTACAAATGCGCTGGTCGATCCGAGTCTGCGGGTATTTGCCGATCAGACACAGATCGCCGAGAACGACAACTGGAGCGCGGTGACTGCGCAGGCAGTGGCGGTGGCGGAGGCCGGTCTGACCGTGGGTGCGTTTCCCCTCCAGATTGGCAGCAAGGATTCCGCATTGGTGCTCACGCTCGCCCCAGGTGGCTATACGGTGCAGGCAAGCTCGGCCATCGCTGGAAACACCGGCGTCGCCCTCATCGAAGTCTACGAACTCCCCTGATGTAGGTGGCCTCGCCGAGGCCGCAAAGATCACGCATAGCCATGTCCTCCGGTCTCTGCGAGGCGAGCTACAGGGGATTTCCCCCGGCGCGATTGCCATGGGAGCGCGGAACCTTATCGTTTGCCCCCTTATGGACAACTTCACCTTCCACAATCCCACCCGTCTGCATTTTGGTCGCGGCCAGATCGCGAAGATCAGCCAGGAGCTTCCATCCCAGGCCCGCGTGCTCCTGCTGGCGGGCGGCGGCAGCATTCGCGAAAATGGGGTCCATTCCCAAGTCAAGGCGGCTTTGGGCAGTCGCACGGTGTTCGAGTTCTTCGGTGTCGAAGCCAATCCGGATTACGCCACGCTGATGCCGGCGGTGGAGCTGTGTCGGAGAGAGAAGATCGAGTGGGTTTTGCCGGTGGGCGGCGGCTCGGTGCTCGACGGATCGAAGTTCGTGGCCGCTGCGGTTCACTTCGCGGGCGACCCGTGGAGGATCCTTGCCGAGCGGTTGAGTTCCCTCCCGCACGCCTTGCCGATCGGCGCGGTCCTGACGCTTCCCGCAACCGGTTCGGAGGCCAACGGCGCCGCGGTCATCTCGCGTCGTTCGACGAAGGAGAAACTCGCGTTCATCAGCCCGGATGTCTACCCGCGGTTTTCCATCCTCGATCCGGAAACCACCTACTCGCTGCCTGTGCGCCAGATCGCGAATGGTGTGGGCGATGCGTTCGCCCACGTGATCGAGCAGTACCTCACGTACCCGGCCGACGCCGCCATCCAGGACCGTTTTGCCGAAGGTGTCATGCAGACCCTGATCGAAGTCGGACCAAGGACGCTGGCTCATCCAACCGACTATGTGGCTCGTTCCAACCTGGTCTGGGCGGCGACGTGCGCGCTGAATGGGTGGATCGGCGTCGGTGTTCCCCAGGATTGGGCGACGCACATGATCGGTCACGAACTGACCGCACTTCACAACATCGATCACGCGCGGACCTTGGCGATCGTTCTGCCGAGCCTCCTGCAGGTGCAGCGGGAGGCCAAGCGGGGCAAGCTGCTGCAGTATGGAGCCCGCGTTTGGGGCATCACCGAGGGCACCGAAGACGCCCGGATTGACGCGGCGATCGACCGTACGCGGGGCTTCTACGGATCCATCGGCATCAAGACGCGGCTCTCCGATTATGGGGTGGGTCCCGACACGGCTGCCGAAGTCGCCCGCCGTCTCGCGTCGCGCGGAATGACCGGTTTGGGTGAACGCGGTGAAGTCACCCCCGCCATGGTCGAACAGATCCTGCGTTTGGCCGCGTAAGTTTGGCCACCCCGCCGTCACTGTCGCTGACCTCCTTGAGGCCGGCTCCGTTGTAGGCGGCCTCGCCGAGGCCGGCTCTGTTGTAGGTGGCCTCGCCGAGGCCGCGACGGGACCGCCGGGTCCCGCCTCCGGCATCTGAGTCAACCCAAGGAACGGGGGTGAGAACCCGCGGCGTTTCCGTTGGAGGTGCTCCCGGACAGGCGTTGACGCCAGAACGCGAACACCGCGATGCGAGGTCTGGGGGTGGAGGCACCTTGTTGGCTGGATCGTTGCCTTGGTCGAGAATTGCCAACTCGAAGCCGCAACCCCCGGACCTCGCATCGCGGTGTTCGCGTTCTGGCGTCAACGCCTGTCCGGGAGCACCTCCAACGGAAACGCCGCGGGTTCTC
>JBBQML010000524.1:0-4389 GCA_038328885.1 Verrucomicrobiota bacterium
CGCCTCCTCGTAGCTTCGTTTGAGCAGTGTCGTGTACTCGAGCAACTGGACGGGTTCGCCGGTGACCTCGGGCAGTTCGCGGCGCAGCTCGCCCACGAACGCGACCTGGTTGGTGCGGACCCAGACATCGATCTTCGGATAGACTTGGAGCAGGAACTTGCCCGTGCGGCCGATGAACCGGTTGCGGATCGGCCCCGGCAGATCCTCGATCCGGAGCGGGGCGGAGTTGTCCTGGTGCTGGAGGGTCTCGAAAGTGGTCCGCACATCGGCAAAAAAGGCGCGCTCGAACTCGCCAAGTTTCCGCGCGTGATCGGCCCGGTCACCCGCGGTCATCCCGGCCCGCAGGTCCCCGATGGCCGCCCGCAGGGACTGCAGTTGCCGAAGCAGGTTCGTGTCGGCGTTCTCCACACGGACGGCTTCCGCCGCCTGACCCAGGTAGGCCTGGACGAAGGTCAGGGTCTGCGACAATTCGGCCAGGTTGGGTGGAACCTCGGCCAGCTCCGAGAAGCGGAGGTCGGCGAGATCGCGTTTGACCTCGCCGATCACCTGCAGGCGGCGCGTGGCATCGGCGGTGAGGATCGGGGCGATCGAATCGACCTCGGCGACGGTGCTGAGGTTGGTCAGCAGCGCCTGCAGGCGGACGGCCTCCACGGCGTTGGACGCCATGACAGCGCCGAACAGGACCGAGCGCGGCGTCGAGTTCATCAACTTCTTCTCGTACACCACGGCCGGCAGGCCCTTGCTCTGCATGTTCCGCAGGTCGTAGTCGAACTGCACGCGGCCGAACTGGGAGAGGGCGAGGAGGCTCGCTGCGAGACCCAGCAATGTGACCCAACCGGGCCGGCGCAGGATCAGCTGCTCACACCGCTGGCGCAGACTCGGTCCGGCCTCGCCCTGGCCGCGGTCGAGCTGGTTCTGGCGGCCGTGGAGCAGCAGGACCGGCAGCATGGTCACCATCGGGATGAGGCAGACCAGGAGGCCGCCCCCGGTGATGATGCCCATCTCCCGGACGCCCGCGAAGTCGGTGAAGCTCATCGCGAAGAACGCGCCGGCGGTGGTGAACGCACCGGTGAAGATGCCCTGGCCCGTGTTGATCATCGCCTTGCGCAGCGCGAGCTGGCGGCTGAGACCCTGCCGGAGTTCCTCCTCGTACCGGGTGATCAGGTGCACGCCGAAATCGATGGCCATCCCGACGAGCATCGGCGCGAAGGTGATCGTCAGGATGTTCAACCGGCCCACCGTCAGCGTGGTGTACCCCAGGCTGTAACAGAGCCCGATCAGCAGGCAGAACATGGCCTTCAACGGCCGGCCGGTCTCGTGGTAGCCGTAGACGAAGATCAGACCGACCAGCACCAGCGAGACCAGGGTGGCGAGGATTGTGTCCCTCTGCGACTGGTCCATCTCATCCAGTTCCAGGACCGACCCACCGGTGATGTCGGCATTGATCCCGGGCACCTCGAGCCGCGTGGCCTGCAGCAGCTCGCGCAAGCGCAGGATCGCCTCCCGGGTCAGGCCGCCCGTCCGCGGTCGCAGCGAGATCAGGTAGAGCTTTCCCTCCCCGAAGGTCAGGTAGACCTGTCCCTCGGCCTGCGCCCCCCCCCCGAAGAGGGCGTTGACGCCGGGAGACGGGGGCGTGCCGGGGCGACGCAGGGAATCCCTGGCCTGGGTGACGATGCGCTCGAGTGCGGGCAGCGCGCCGATCATCGAATCCGTCTCGGCGTTGGTGGAGCGGGCGGCCGCCCGGAACTGCCGGTTGATGACCTGGAACAAGGAGTTGAGATTCGTCGCCGTCGCCACCCGGGAAAGGAATGGCCGGTACTCCCGGAGTGACCGCTGGAGTTCGAGGAGGGTTGGTTCATCCAGGAACAGAAGGGCCTTCGGACCCAGCATCGCCAGGTCGCCGCGGAAGAAGACATCGGTGAAGAGGTTGGTCTCCGCCTCGACCCGGGCCCCGAGCCGCTCGACAAACTGCCGGTTCTTCTCGGAGGACTCACTCTCGACGATCACCACGATGTCCTCCCCGGCGGGGAATTCCTTCCGCAGCTCGAGGAAGAGTTGGTGATAATAGAGCTTGGCGCTGACGAGATCGCTGCGGCTGGTGGAGAACTGGAGGGAGCTGAAGGTATAGGCGAGGCAGAGGCCCGCGAGCAGGATCTGCGGCCAGAAGAACCACCGCGAATGGTGCAGGACGAGGTGCGCGATCCGTTGCAGCACGCGCACCAGCAGCGTCTGGCCCGAAGCGTCCATCATCGGACGGGAGGAATCCCCGGGGCCGCACCGGAGAGGGGTCCCGCCGGCGGATCGGCGGAGGGGGTTTGCGCCTCCCGCCGGAGGTGGACCAACGCCTCACGCGCCGCCTCGGATTCAGCCGCCTTCTTGGTCTTGCCAGAACCCCTGCCCAGTTCCGCACCACGGTAGCTCACCGCACTCTCGAACACCCGGTCGTGGTCGGGGCCGCTGACCGACAGGAGTTGGTAGCAGGGCGCCTCCACCGACGCGGCCTGGAGCAGTTCCTGCAACTCTCCCTTGGGGTTGTGCAGGCTCGGTAAGGCCTCCAGTTCGCCGAAGACCCCCCGGAACCGCCACAGCACGAACCGTCGCGCCGACTCCAGGCCGCCATCCACGAAGATCGCCCCCACCACCGCTTCGAAGGCGTCGGCCAGCGCCGAGGCCCGGTCGCGTCCGCCGGTGCTTTCCTCCGATCGGCTCATGCGCAGGCAGGCCCCCAGGCCCAGCGCGCAGCTCTGGCTGGCCAGGGTGCGGCGGTTGACCATCTCCGCCCGCGCCTGGGTGAGCAACCCCTCGTCCAGCGCCGGAAATTTCTGGTACAGTTCGGCGGTCAGGACGAGCTGCAGCACGGCGTCCCCGAGAAACTCCAGCCGCTGGTTGTGCGGCGTTACCGCCCCGAGATCATGGGTGATGGACGGGTGGGTGAGCGCGAGTTCCAGCAGGGCTGGATTGAGGAACGTGTACTCCAGCAGCGCGGCGGCCTCGCGCGGAGCCGGTCGGACACCGCCCGGAGCCACGGCCGGCACCGACACCGGCTCGCCCGGCGCAGCAGGGCGTCGCGCTTCCCCGGTGTTGTCGGCAACCCCAGCCATCAGCGCTCTTGGAATCAAACCGGCACCGCCTCGGTGGCCGGCACAGGTGGGGCGGGTACCGGCGGCTCCGCCGCCCCGCTCACCGGAGATTGACCGCCCGGTCCGGGCCCCCCCTCGGCCCACTCCCCTTCCCCGTCGCCCGGCGCGAGGCCGGGAGCGTGGGGGTCAACCACCGGGACGAACGGCTCCTCGATGGGCTGCGCTTCGGCAGGCAGGCCGTGCTCGAGCAGTTGGGCGACGTCGTGCTGCACCTGGGCCAGTTGGTCGAGTTGAAGGGAGGGATCCACGATGAGGAAGACCTCCCCGGTGCGGAGGAGCTCGTAGACGAACGTCCGACGGCCGTCCTGCCGGACCTGTTCGCGGTTCCGGAGCACCCGTTTCCGCTCGAGCATGACGGCCAGGATGAACGAGGCCGGCTGCCAGGCCGGGTCATTCCGTTCGATCAACCGGCGCAGCAGGGTCTCCGCGTCATCGCGTCCGATCGCCTCGGGGGTGGGTGGAGGCGGGACGACGTGCGTGCCCTGCCAGTGCGAGATGAAACCCTTGCGGTCGGTCGCACCGTGGCGGTGCTGGGTTTCCCAGCACGCCCCGCAGACGTCCAGGCGCTCGAACCCGGAACGTTGCTCGAACAAAAGGGTGTGGTAGGCCTCCCGGTCGGGGAAGGCCTTGCCGCACCCCTGGCAGGTGCGGGCGCGCGCCTGGATATGCCAATCGTTCATGCCCGGTGGAAGCCGCCGATCAGGCACTAAAAGGCGGACGAGCGCCCCGCCGCAACAGCAATGTAGCCCCGAAAACCGACAAGACTCCACTTGTCATCCCGCGCTGGCGTCGCGCCCGGATGCCGACCATGCTCCGGGCGAGCCGGAACGGTCGCCATGCGGATCTTCTACAACCTGGTGTTCAACGTGGGGTTCCTCCTCACCGCGCCTTTCTATTTCCTGAAGCTCTGGCGACGGGGGCATTGGCGGGAAGGCTTCCTGGAGCGTTTCGGAAGCTATTCCTCCAGGATCAAGCAGGCGCTCACCAACCGCCGCGTCGTGTGGATCCACGGCGTCTCGGTGGGCGAGGCCAACCTCGCCGTGCTGCTCGTCCGCGCACTCGGTCCCCGTCTGCCCCACCACAAGTTCGTAGTCTCCACCACGACGACCACCGGTATGGGCGAGTTGCGGCGGAAACTCCCCCCGGGGGTCGAGAAGGTCTACTACCCCATCGACCGCCGGCCCTGGGTCCGCCGCGCCACCGCGGTGCTCCGCCCCGAGGCCATCCTGCTGATCGAGGCGGAGCTCTG
>JBBQML010000525.1:0-4379 GCA_038328885.1 Verrucomicrobiota bacterium
TGTCCGCCGTCGTGTTCCAGCGACCGGTCAACGTGAACGTCTGGCCAGCCGGGACGACGATCTTGTAGAAGCGGCAGTCGTCGCCGCCAATCGGTGCGCCGGTGCAGAGTGCCGGAGCACCCCAGACCGCGCCATTATCCGTGACGACCGTGCTGCGATTGACGGCGGTCGGCAAGGCAATTTCAGGCGCCGTGGCAAATGCTTCCGCACCGGCAAGCGTCACCCCACCGAAAGTCGCCGACGGAACGATGGTCTTGCCATCGCTCGGGAGCGCAAGGGGCACGGTGGTCAGGAAGGAGAGTGCAACGCCGGTGAAGGTGACCGCACCCGACGAACCGAGCGCCGGGACGATTGTCGCCACCGACGAATCAGCACTGAGAGCCGTGATGCCAGCCGGAACTCCCCCGACGTTCACCACGGCACCACCGAGGAAACGGATACTGCCACCAAGGGTGACCGTCACGGCAGCACCAGTGTTCGGCGTACCAGCCGAGAGCGTCGTCGGCACCGCCGTCAAGGCCGGCGTGGTCAACGCGTTGGTGGTCGCCAGCGTCAGCGCCGGCAGCGCCGGGAAGTAGTCGAGCTTGAGGCCGACGATCGTCGCCACCCCACTGACCCCAGGACCAACCGTGACGACGATGCTCTTGTTGTCCACCGCCCGCGACTTGATCGCGTTTGCGCCGGTCGCGAAGGTCACCGTCGCGGTCGGCGTGAAGGTCGTCCCGGTGGGCGCGGTGATCGTGACATCATCACCGGCGACTCCCGTGGTGCGCGACAACGCCGCACCGAGGTTGAGCGGCTCCACGCGGACCTTGTAGGTACCGCTGATGCCCGACGACGTCACCGTGTAGTTGAATTCACCCGGGGTGACCCCGCGGATGAAATAGCGCTGCACCGACTTGACGGCGGGGACGATCAATGTGTCCGAGCCGTTGGTGAATTCCGGCCGGAAGGTCGGGTCGAGGTTCACGACGATGCCCGCGCCGACACCGGAGATGTCGAACTGGGTTGGCGTGGCCCGGTTGGCGGCGTTGATCAACCGGAGCAACACGGCCGACGAGTCGCCCTGGCGGACGTTCAGGACCACCGGGTTCGCCTGGATTTGGTCGGCGTCGCCGTTGAGTGGAAGAAGTGGATCGTCCACACAGGCGGAGAGACCCGAGAGCGCGAGGATGGCGATCGCCCCACGAACCATCTGCTTCATAGCGAAACTCCTCAGGAGAGAGCGGAGTGCTTGGGCACTCGTTCGGTGAACAGTGTCGGGCCCAGAGTCAGGGCACGTTCTCGAGGTTGACGCCGAGCCACCGGCCAACATCATCGGCGACTTCGAGCGTCAGGATCTCGAGGTATCCGGGCATGCCCGGCTCCTTCAGCTCATTGGACTTCATCAGGGTATAGTTGCCCTGGTTGGTACGGTCCGCAAAGATGAACCAGACCGGCTTTCCTGCGCTGTACCGCCAGACCTCGTACGGCGGTGCGCGGCCGTCGGAGGGACGTTGGAGCACTTCGGGCGGAGGACCGAACTTGATATGGATCCGACCACGATCGGTCTTCCACCCCACCCGGCCGCGCTCGCCATAGAGCGTGTTGACGGAGGCGACGGCTTGATAGAACGCGATCCGATCCTCGTTGATCGCCGTATTCTTGCTCTGGTCCCGAAGGGCCCAGAAATCAATCAGGAAGCGACGCTTGGCCTGCAGCGACATATCCTTCTTGTAGACATTCAGCTCACGCGAGGTGGCGTTCTTCGACATGAAGAGCACGTCGAACGCAGCATCAAGGGAGTCATCCGGGAGGGAATTGAAGTATCCCTCATCGGTGCCGCGGTTGGCCTGGGAAATTGCCAGGCTGCGCGCGAGCGCCTCTTCGGCCGGAGAGACCAGAAAGGGCGTTTCGGTGTCGTTCTTCCGAGTACCCAGTGTGGTCGTGGCATGGAGCACGTACTCCCCGTCCGGCAATCCCTCCGTCGAGAACTGACCTCGGAAGAGACCACCACCATCACTAAACTGCTGCCGCGACAGTGGGAGCTCGGCCACCACGGCGCCGTCTCGCTTCCGGATCGAGAGGCGGAGCTCCCCCATGAGACCTTGGGGAGTGTAGGCCTCGATCATGTACGCCAGGTTGGCGTTCACGATATCCACCCGGACCAGCGGTGCGGTCCGAATCCGGAAGTTGCCTCGGGCGACCTCGCCCGGGAGCGAACTGGTGTCGCTGGCCTCAAGGATCCGGATCTCATTCGCGAGAAAGAGATCAGAGCTCCCCGGGGCCGAGGCGTAGGCCTCCAGCCGCACCGAATCGCTGAGGGCACGACCGGTGAGCGAGTCACGCACTGCCACCGACATGGTGTACTTCCCCGGCTTCAGGAGGAAGCGGAACTGTTCGACCCCCGTGGCCCCGGGGATGCGAGCCATCGCCGGTGCACTGCGCTGGAAGGACTCGTCGGTGAGCACCATCCCTTTGTCGTCGGTGATCTTCACCGTGACCGTGTAGGTCACGTGCGACTCGCTGCCCGCACCAATTGGCGCCGCAAAGAGATACGGCACTGCGGCCAACGCCACGATCTGGGTCTCGCCGCTTCCCTGCATGTAGAACCGGGTAACGCCGAGCTCGAGCGCTGGGTCGCGCACCTGCTGCGCGGCGCCGCCGGCCGCCAAGACCGCCGCGAGAATGACGGCATTCAGCATGGCGTCACCTCCGCGGCAGCCGAGGTGCCCGTGCTGCGATCGAGCTTCCGTGGCATGAAGATTACCAACCCACCGTGACGGTGAAGAAGTTCACGTCGCCCAGGGCACCAAGCTTCTTCCAGGCGTAGTCGAAGCCGAGGGCGAAGCCACCGCGCGAGGCGAGGTGCACTCCGGCGCCGAACGCGAGGCCCTGCGACTTGTCGTCTTCCTGCTTGTCGAACACGACGCCAGCCGACTCATACGAGAGCGACGGGTTGGACGTGTAGGACCCGCGGAGGGCGACGCCGAACGGGGTGCCACCGATCCGCTCGGCAGCGAATTCGCCACCAGCCGAGAAGGAAGCCTTGTTGGACCGCATCTGGTTGAACTCGGTCATCAGCGTGAACCGCGCATCCGAGGACGAGACGAAGTCATAGGCCAGCGCGACGCCAAACTTGGTCGGAAGCGAGTACGGCGTGGTGCGGCGCTCCGACGGGACCGGCTGCGACGGGACTTCGCCATCGCCCGGCAGCGAGTCACGCTGCGAGGTGACGCGGAGCGGGTCGCCGTTGTACGACAGGTTCGTGCCAAGGTTGGTCAGCGCGAAGGCGAAGCGGATTGGCTTCCCGGCGAGCTGGCTGTGGAAGTGCGTGCCGAAGTCGATGGCGAACGCGCTGCCACTCACCTGACCGAGGCGATCGAAGATCCCCTTGGCGGTGATACCCACCGAGAAGCGATCGGAGAAGTTCTTGGCGATGGTGGCTGCCGCGACCGTCTCGCTGACGCTGTAGAACTCGCCGGTGCCGTTCGGCGCCTGCGGGGTGTACACCGGCTGATCGGAGAACCCGAAGGTTCCGAGCGAGAAGCCGATCGCGCCCGAACCGCCGCCGTACGGGGTGGCGACTGCACCCCAGTTCAGCTTGGTATCAGCCACGTAGTTCAGCTGCGACCCCTGAACACCCGCGCGCTTGAGCAGCGCGAGGGCTCCCGGGTTGGCGTACATCGCACCGAGGTCAGTCGCCAGGGCCATGTAGCCCCCGCCGAGTGCCATGCCGCGCGCGTTCGCTCCAATGAGGAGGAATTCGGCGGATGTGGTGCCGTAGCCGGTGTTGTCGGTGCTCCCCTCATTGGTTGCCTGCGCCCTCAGGATCGAGGGCGCGGCGGCCAGGAGGGCGAGGGCAGCAACGCGTGCAACGGAATGCCGGATCATCTGGTCTCGTCTCCTATGGTGGGCTGGCCGGTCGAGACCGGCCAACACACCTCGAGTGAATCGGTTGCCCATGCGGGCAGTGGTTCCTGTGGGCGACCGTTTACTGTGCAAAGTTGACGACCGTCATCCGGCCAACTTTCGTGGCCCCGTCGGCTTCGACGTGATAGAAATACACGCCCGAGGCGACGAACTGATTCGAGCGGTTCCGAACGTCCCAGCTCAGGGTGCCGGTCTGGGCATCTGCTGCCGCATCGAGAATCCGCACCAGGACGCCGCTGACGGTGTAGATCCGGATGCGTGCACCCGTCGGGACGTTGACGAAGTTGATGACCTTCGAGGCCACCTGACGGTCATACGCCGACGTGACGTAGTACGGGTCCGGGACCGTGTGCACCCTCGCCAACGTGGCTGCCGTGGCCGCCTGCGTCTCGTTGGTCACCGTGAACTGGAACTTCATCGAGGCGCCGATCGCCGTGAAGGCCCGGGTCGTCGGGGTGAAGGCATAG
>JBBQML010000526.1:0-4376 GCA_038328885.1 Verrucomicrobiota bacterium
GTCGGCTAAGCCAACAGTGGCTGGAGCACATGTCCGTGGACATCGGTCAGGCGGCGATCGATGCCGTTGTGCCGGAAGGTGAGGCGGGTGTGATCGAGGCCCAGCAGGTGCAGCATCGTGGCGTGGATGTCGTAGATTTCCGTGGGTTGGCTGCGGTCAGCGGGCTTGTAGCCCCACTCGTCGCTCGGGCCATGGGTCACGCCACCCTGGATGCCGCCGCCGGCGAGCCAGGTGGTGAAGCAGTAGGGGTTGTGGTCGCGCCCGCGGCCTCCCTGCGTGCTCGGCATCCGGCCAAACTCAGTGCTCCACACCACCAGCGTGTCTTCCAGGAGGCCTCGCTGTTGGAGGTCCTGGATCAGGGCGGCGGCACCCCGGGCCATGCCGCTGGCGAGGGGTCCCTGATCGCGTTCGATGTCCTCATGTGAGTCCCAGTTGCGGCGCGGGAATCCGTTGTCGTTGCCGGACCAGACCTGCACGTAGCGGACACCGCGCTCGAGCAGGCGCCGGGCGACCAGGCACTTGCGGGAGAAGTAGTCGACTTCCTCCGGGGCGTTGATCTCCGACGGGTAGGACGACGGATGCTGGTCAAGCCCGTAGAGCTTTAGGATGTGGGCGGGTTCCCCCGACAGATCGAGGGCCTCGGGAGCCGCCAGTTGCATGCGGGCCGCCAGTTGATAGGCGCGTATCCGTGCTTCCAGCCGGGCGTCGCCAGGGTGTTCTGCGGCGTGGATCTGGTTGAGCCGACGGAGGACCTCGCGGCCATCGGCTTCGGCGCTCGGGGTCAGGAAGTCGGCGGGAGGCGCCTGGAGGTGGGCGATGGGGCGGTCGGTTCCGGGGTAGATTACCACGCCCTGATGCTGGGCCGGGAGGAACGCGCTGTCCCAGTTCTTGGTCCCGTTGGAGGCCAGGCCTCGGTGGTCGGGCAGTACCACGAAGGTGGGAAGGTTTTCGTTGAGCGAACCCAGTCCGTAGCTCACCCAGCAGCCGGATCCCGGGAACCCTGGCAGCAGGAACCCGGTCGTCTGCTGGAAGGTCCCGGCGCTGTGGACCCCGCTCCGGCTGACCATGTTGTGAACGAAGGCCAGTTGGTCGGCGACGGCTCCCAAGGGAGCGACCACCTCACTCAGCAGCTTGCCGCACTGGCCGTAGGGCTTGAAGGGCCACACCGGCGCTTTCCACGGGCCGAGCCCGTCCTGGAACGCCTCGACCGGCTCCCCAAAGTCGGAGGGCTGCCCGTGGCGTTTCACCAATTCCGGTTTGTAGTCGAAGAGATCAAGGTGGCTGGCGCCGCCGGCCATGAAGAGTTGAACCACCCGTTTGGCCTTGGGCGCGTGATGGAGTCCGCCCCCCGGTGGCGTGCCTCCCACGGACCCACCCTGGGCGGCAAGCAGTCCCTCGGTCCCCAACAGGTGGGCGAGGGCCGCGCCGCCCAGGCCGCCCCCGAACCGCCAGAGGAAGTCCCGGCGCGACGGCTGCGACGGGCCGGTCGCGGTCGCGATGCTGGCGTGAAAGGGGGACGTGTTCATGGAGGTCAACGGTCGCATCAGTCCACGTAAACGAATTCGTTGAAGTTGAAGAGGAGTCGGCAGGCGGCAGGCAAGCCATGGTGACGGGTGAAGTTGACCAGGTCGTCGCGCTCGGCCTCGGTGGGCGCCCGCTGGAACGCGAGGGCGAACGCACGATCGACCTGGGCGTTCGGTTCCGCGCCCGCCTCACGTTCCACGCGCCGCGAGAAGTGTGCCGACATCGCCACGGTGAGCCTGCTGTTCAGGAGTGCCAGGGCCTGGAGCGGCGTGAGCGTTTCGTTGCGACGGTCCACCCGCATCGAAGGATCCGCACAGTCGAGCGCCGTCATGAAGGGCTCCTGCTGCGAGCGGACCAGGAAGCGATAGACGGATCGCCGGTGGGTGCGGGGGTCCTCGGGATCGTGCAGGTGGTACTGGAAATGCGGGGAGTGTTCCGGCTTCTCGATCACGAAGTCCTGGAACCCCGGGCCGAACATCGTGGGATCGAGCTTCCCGCTGACCGCGAGGATGCTGTCGCGGACGGCCTCAGCATCCAGACGGCGCGCCGGCATGCGGCCGAGCCAGCGGTCGTCGACCTCGGGCGTCGCCGCGTTGGCAGTGCGGTCGACGCAGGCTTGGCGGTAGGTGGCGCTGGTGACGAGCAGGCGATCGAGAGTCTTAAAGGACTGTCCGCCGTCGCGGAACTCGACGGCCAGCCAGTCGAGCAACTCGGGGTGCGACGGGAGCGTGCCCATGCGGCCGAAGTCATTGGGGGTTTCGACCAGTCCGCGGCCGAAGCGGCGCTGCCAGATGCGGTTCACCACGCTGCGCCACGTCAGCGGGTTCTCCGGGTCGGTCAGCCAGCGGGCCAGCGCGGCGCGGCGATCTCCCTCGGTGTGCCCGGCCGGGAGGTCGAATTGCGATGGGACTTCGGCGACGCAGCTCAACGCACCGGGGACGGCCGGAGGACCGGGCTTCTTCACATCTCCCCGGCTCAGGACGTGGATGGGGCGAGGACGTCCGCCGTCCGAGCCCGTGCCCTTGAAATTGCCCGAACCATGATGAACGGCGCCCACAAAGGCCGTCAGCGGCGGAGGCATCTGATCGAGGTCCCGCTTCGCGGTGGCCAGAGCCTGGGTTGCCTCGGTGAGTTCACGGCGGGTTTCCGGCGGCACTTTGGTCGCCAGCAGTTCGGTTCGCGTGGCCTCCAGCCGCTCGAGATCCACCGGTGAACCGCCGCGACCGGGCGCTCGACCGTCGGTCAGGTTCTGCCGGGCCCACCGGGAGGGCCCCTCAATGGAGTCGAGCGCGATCACAGCGGCCCCGCGGGCCAAGTTGGTCCCGGCCGCATCCAGGGCCTCGAGTTCAGCGAGGGCGAAGATGAAGTCGTCCTGACGCGGCGCGAGGCGGGTCGCGGTCACGCGCACATAACGGGCGGGCCGGCCGCCGGCAGGGAAGGTCTGCGGCTTGATCCCGGGGTTGGGGACATCGGCGGCGCCGTGGTCGACCAGCACGCGGACCGTCTCGGTGAACTGTGGCTCCTCCGAGGTTTCGACCCGAAAGCGGCGCGGAAAGCCGAAGCCGTCCCCGATGTTGTTGAAGCTGTCGCGGCACGGCAGGAGCACGATGCGGTCCAGGGGCACCGCCCGGCCAAGATCCACCTGCACCCATTTGACCTCCTCCGCGCCCCCCGCCACCGCGCTGTGCCAGCCATACTCCACCGGCTGTTCCCCCTTGGCCGCTTCCCTGGCCTTGGCGATCTGCTCGTCCAACCGCTTGAGATCTTCGCCCCCTGCCTTTACCTGCGCGTCATTCAGATCCCGCTCCCGTCGCGCCAGATCTCGGACCCGTCCCTCATTCGCGGTGCGCGCGCGGTTCAAGACAGGATCGCGATAGTACAGTCGCTCGGTACGATCCACCGCGGCGAAGACCGCCTGCAGCCCGTAATAATCCGCCTGAGGAATCGGGTCGAACTTGTGGTTGTGGCACTGCGCGCAGTGCACGGTCAGGCTCGCGAAGGTCCCCATGGTGTTCGAGACCATGTCGTCGCGGTCCAGATGCCGGGCGATCTTCCCGTCGTTCTTCGTCTCCGGCAGTTCCTCGTGACCGATGAAGTCCCAGGGTCCCGCCGCGATGAAACCCAGCGCCTCGATACCGTCCGCGGTTCCGGGGAACAGAACATCGCCGGCAAGCTGTTCCTGGACGAAGCGCCCGTAGGGTTTGTCCTCCGCGAAGGACCTGATCACGTAATCCCGGTAGGGCCACGCGTTGAGTCGGAGCTTGTCCTTGTCGTAACCCTGCGTGTCCCCGTAGTGCACGACGTCGAGCCATTGTCGCGCCCAACGCTCCGCGTAGTGCGGCGAGGACAGCAGACGGTCGACGAGCGCTTCGTAGGCGTGGGGATCGGGATCGGCCACGAACGCCGTCACCTCTTCCGGGCCGGGTGGCAGGCCGGTGAGGTCGAGGGTCACACGCCGGATCAAGGTTCGGCGGCCGGCGGGAGGAGTGGTCGAACTGCCTGCCCCAAGGGCCAACTGGCGGGAACGGATAAAGGCGTCGATCGGGTTCCCACGTCCATCGACGCGGGCATCCGTCCCCGGGACCGGCGGGCGCTGGAGCGGACGGAGCGACCACCAATCCTTCGGGTCGGGGAGCCGCGTCTCCGCCGAGGGGGGCCAGGGCGCGCCCTGGTTGATCCAGGCCTCGAGGAGGTCGATCTCCGGGGCGGACAGGGGTTCGCCCTTGGGCGGCATCCGATCGTTGAGGTCCGGCGTGCTGACCCGCCGCAGCAAGGCCCCGTCGGAGGCGCTTCCGGGGACGATTGCCGCCTCGCCGGAATCCCCGCCGCGAATCGCCCCGGCGCGGAAATCA
>JBBQML010000527.1:0-4376 GCA_038328885.1 Verrucomicrobiota bacterium
CGGGCCAACGTCCTTGGCGTTCTCTCGGCGGTGATCTGGTCCCTCCTCCTGGTGGTTTGCGCCAAGTACCTCCTGGTGGTGATGCGTGCGAACAACCGTGGCGAAGGCGGGATCATGGCGCTCCTCGCGCTGACCTTGAGCCGGTTGCCCGCCGGCGCCCCACGCACACCCCTCCTCGTGCTCGGGGCCTGCGGAGCCGCCCTCCTCCTCGGCGAAGGCATGATCACACCCGCCATGACCGTGCTCAGCGCGATCGAGGGACTCGAGGTCGCCGCCCCCACCCTGGGCCCTTACGTGATCCCGCTGACCGTGGTCATCCTGGTGGCGCTCTTCAGCGTCCAACACATCGGCACCGGCCGGGTGGGTCGCGTGTTCGGGCCGATCACGCTGGTCTGGTTCCTCAGCCTCGCCGCTCTCGGCCTCCGCGGCTTGGCGGAGGGCCCCGGGGTGCTCGCCGCGTTCAGCCCGACCTACGCCATCTCATTTCTCGTCCACCAGGGCTGGGCGGCGTTCTTCGTGCTCGGCGCGGTCTTCCTGGTCGTCACCGGCGTGGAGGCGTTGTATGCGGACATGGGCCACTTCGGGATCGGGCCGATCCGACTGGCCTGGTTCGGGATCGTCTTCCCCGCCCTGTTGCTCAATTACCTCGGCCAGGGCGCCTGGCTCCTCGCCCACCCCGCCGCGATCGAGAATCCGTTCTACAACCTCGCCCCGGCGTGGGGACGTTACCCCCTGGTCGCGCTCGCCACCGCGGCGGCCGTGGTGGCCTCGCAGGCCCTTATTTCGGGTGCCTTCTCCATGACCCGGCAGGCCTTCCAACTGGGCTTCCTCCCCCGCCTGTCCGTCCAGCACACGTCCTCCACCGAACGCGGGCAGATCTACATCGCCGCCGTCAACTGGCTCCTGATGGTCGCGTGCATCGGCCTGGTCCTCGGGTTCCGGTCCTCGAACCGGCTCGCCGCCGCCTACGGACTGGGCGTGTCCCTGACCATCATCATGACGACGCTGCTGTTCTTCTTCGCCTCGCAGCACGTCTGGGGCTGGAGCCGTAGCCGCGCCACCCTGGTGTCGGGCTTCTTCCTGCTCATCGAACTCACGTTCCTCGGCGCCAACTCCCTCAAGTTCGATGACGGTGGCTGGTTTCCCATCACCGTCGGCGGCCTGATCTACCTTTGCATGGCCACTTGGTTTCGGGGACGGCGCTCCGTGCAAAAGCACCTCCTCGCCGGGTCGCTCCCCTTGGGTATGTTCCTCTCCGAGATGGAGCGCCGCCCCCCGACTCGCGTCCCCGGCACCGCGGTGTTCATGACCGGAAACCCCGATGGCACACCCGGCGCCCTCCTGCACAATCTCAAGCACAACAAGGTCCTCCATGAACGGGTCGTCATCCTGCGCATCGCCGTCGGCGAGGCCCCCGTGGTGGACGGCGCGGAACAGGCCCAGGTGGAGCAACTGCCGCTCGGATTCTTCCGTGTCACCTGCTTCTTCGGTTTCATGGAGTCCCCGGATCTTGAGGTCATCCGCGACGCCTGCCGCAAGGAAGGTCTCGAGCTGGATCCCATGACCACGACCTATTTCCTCGGCCGCGAAAGCATCATCGCCACGAACCGCCCGGGGATGGCCCGTTGGCGTAAGCACCTTTTCGCCTTCATGGCGCGCAACGCCCAGCAGGCCACCGCCTATTTCAAGCTCCCTCCCAACCGCGTGGTGGAGCTCGGGATGCTCGTGGAGTTGTGACCCCGGCCCGGGTCAGGCCCGCCGCTGCACCAGCACGCGCAGCGCCTGCCCCAGATGCACCGGGTGCGTGAGCGTCTGCAACTGGCGCGCGTGCCCCGAGAGCCAGGCCGCCGCCGCTCCCCCGCCGCCCAGCACTTCCACCGCCACACTCCCCAGCCATCGCCCCTGTGGCAGGAAGACCTCGGTCGTGAGGCCCGCCTGTTCCCCGAGGTCCCGTATCCGCGGGAAATCCACGTGCGCGGTGAGGTCCTGCTCCCCCGGCCGCGCCAGAAGTTCGTCGGTCACCTGGTGCCGGAAGTAACCCCGCGCCGTCCCCCGGGTACGCTCGGGACGCAGGACACTCGCGTCGTCGTGCCCGTAGTCGGCCGTGACCAGCCACCCCCGGGCGAGGGCTCGCGCCGCGTCCGACCACCACGCCTCGGCACCGGGGCTACGTTCCACGATGAACCCGTCCGGCAGCACGGGCCCGAGCGCCGCCGCCTGCTGCGCTTCCAGAGGACAGACCGAGGGCAGCCGCACCCAGTCGAGGTTCCCCCCGACCGCACCCACCCCGACCCCCCATTCGAACCAACGGCCGCCCGCGGCGTCCCAGGCGTGTCGATGCACTGGAAAGGCATCGAGGAGTTCGTTCGCGATGATCACCCCGGTGATCGGACCACCGAGTTCCGACCAGCCCGCGTGCCACCGCACGCGCCCCCCCCACCGCTCCAACCGCGCCTCCTGCTCCGCACGTCGGACCCGCAACGGTTCGAGGATCCGGTAACTCACCCGAGGCCAGAGCTCGGGATGAAACCGCTCCCAGGCCGACAACAGGTCCTCCGCCAGGGACCCGTCGTGCGCCGCCGCCTCCACCACCTCGAAGGTCTCGAACCCCTGGCTCCAGCGGGCAAGCCGCGCCGCGAGGAGGAAACCGAACGCCGGACCCACGCTGACGCTCGTGTAGAAATCACCACGACGGCCCAACGATCGCCCCGGCCGGGCATAGTACCCGGCGCCCGGCGCGTACATCGCCAGCTCCATGAAGCGCGCGAATGATATCGGCCCGCTCCGCGCGATCTCCTCCCGAATGAACTGTTCGGCCGCGGTCATCGCTTACCCACTCGCCTCCCGACCTCACCCGCCCCAGACTCCCGTCGCCGATGCGCCTTGACCAGCAGCTTGTGGACCGCGGCCTGTCCGAAAGCCGCGAGAAGGCCCAGCGCGCCGTGCTGGCCGGACAGGTCCGTGTCAACGGACAGCTCGCCGACAAACCGGGCCGCAAGGTCCGCCCCACCGACGCCCTGGAGCTTGCCGCCGGCGACCGTTACGTCAGCCGGGGAGGCCATAAACTCGAGCCCGCGATGGCCTGGCTGGCCGCCGATGGCTTCCCACTGCCCGGGGCCCGCGCCCTGGACATCGGCGCCTCGACCGGCGGCTTCACCGACTGCCTCCTGCAGCACGGCGCGGCGGGCGTCGCCGCGGTGGATGTCGGCCGGGGACAACTCGCCTGGAAGCTCCGTCAGGACCCCCGTGTGCTCGTGCTGGAGGGCGTCAATGCCCGCGATCTCGGCCCCGCCCATTTTCCTCGACCCTTCATCCCCTTCGACCTGGTCGTCCTGGACTGCTCGTTCATTTCGTTGCGCCTCGTCCTGCCCCCTGCCCTGACCCTCCTGCGCCCGGGCGGAAGAGGCGTCGCGCTGGTCAAACCGCAGTTCGAGGCGGGGCGCGAGGAAGTCGACCGCGGCCGCGGTGTGATCACCGACCCCGCCATCCACGAGCGGGTTCTGGCCGAACTCCGCGCTTTTGTCGGTTCGCTCCCCGGAGTTCACTGGCGGGAGCAAATTGAATCCCCCCTGCTTGGCCCTGCCGGCAACCGGGAGTTCCTTGCCCTCCTTGAAAAAGCGCGCTGAACCCATCCGCCGCGTGGGACTGGTGGCCAACACCGAGAAGCCGGAGTGCCGCCCGCTGCTCGCCGACGCCGCCCGTCTCCTCGCTGCCCATGGCCTGGAGGTGCTCGGCGATGCGGCGACCCTCCGCCTTGGCGGGCTGCGCCTGCCCCGCCGGGCGGATGCCCACGCCCTCGTCCAGGCGTGTGACCTTGTGCTGGTCTTCGGGGGCGATGGCACGATTCTCCGTGTCGCCAGGGAGATTGCCGGGAGCGCCACGCCCCTGCTCGGCATCCACGTCGGCCGTCTCGGGTTCCTCGCGCAGGTCCGCGCCGGCGAACTCCCGCGGGCGGTCGACCAGATTGTCGCCGGCGACTTCCGGGTGGAACCGCGCCCCCTGATCGAGGCGACCCGGCTGGGGCAACCCGACGCCAAGCCGCTCCTCGCCCTGAATGACTTCGTGTTCACGCGCGGAGAGGTGTCCCGCATGATCGAGCTGGAGGTGGCGGTCGATGAGGAGGAACTCACCCGCTACCGCTGCGACGGCCTGATCGTCGCCTCCCCGACGGGGTCTACGGCCTACTCGCTGGCGGCGGGCGGGGCGATCGTGAGCCCCGCCGCCCGGGTGTTCATCCTCACGCCGATTTGTCCCCTCACCCTCACCAACCGTTCGATCGTCGTGGGACTCGAGTCGACCATCGTGGTGCGTACCTGCACGGGGAAGCTCCGGACCCACCTCACGGCAGACGGTCAGGTGGCGGTGAAGCTGCGGGT
>JBBQML010000528.1:0-4368 GCA_038328885.1 Verrucomicrobiota bacterium
CCCTTCCCGTACTCCCGCTTCAGCCCGCGCTCGACCTTGCCACCCAGGTACTGGGCGAACACCTGCACGCCGTAGCAAACCCCCAGGACGGGCACACCCAGACGGAAGATCTGACGATCCGGGAGCGGTGCGTCCTCGGCGTAAACACTCGAGGGACCGCCCGACAGGATGATGCCTTTGGGGTTGAGCGCGGCGATCTCCCGGGCCGGCGTATCGTAGCGAAGGATCGTCGAATAGACGCTGCATTCGCGGATCCGACGGGCGATCACTTGCGTGTACTGGGAGCCGAAATCGAGGATGACAATCTGCTCGGGCATGGCTTCAAAAAGCTGTTTTTGCGCACCCACGTTCGTCCGGCGAGCGAATTCCTGCGGGGAGCCGCTTTCGGCCTCGCGACGGGGCTCTGCTCACGCTCAGCGACTGCCCGGGAACCACTGGTAGAGCATGAAGTAGATCAGCACCCCGGTCACCGACACGTAAAGCCACAGGGGCCACGTCCAGCGGGCCAGGCGGCGATGCGCGTCATACCGCTCCCGCAGCGCCCGCGACAGCGTCACCAAAGCGAGGGGCACAATCGCCGCAGCCAGCACGATGTGGGTGAACAGCATGACGTAGTACGCCGTCCGCAACGGTCCCTCCAACCCGATCTTCGTGTGGACACCCTGCACGAGGATCTTGTGGAGCACGTAGCCCACCAGGAAGACCGAGGAGACGACCAGGGCCCCGATCATGCAGCGACGGTGCGCGTCCTTCCTCCCGTTCCGGATGTGCACAAACCCCAGGATGAGCAGCACCGTCGAGGTCGCGTTCAGGGCTGCGTTGACTGCCGGGAGATCGCTCACCTGCATGCCACTAGTCCTCCCTTTCCAGGCTCCGGAGCGCCTCCAGCACCCGACGAGCGGCGCCCGGTTCCAAGCCTTCGATGGCCGTCCGCAGCCGCCCCTGTGAGTCCATTACCACGATCAGCGTGCTGTGAAGGAACAGGTCGTCCGGCGTCTCCCGTTGCGCCTCAGGTTTGTCCACGAGCACGAGCAGGAAACCCTCGGTCACGACGCGCCGGAGTTCCCCGAGGGACCCGGTGAGGAATTGCCAGCGGTTGGTGTCCGCGCCGAACCGCTCCCCGTAGCTCGCCAGCACGCCCGGGGAATCGAACTCCGGATCGGAGGTCAGGGTGAGCAACCGCGCGGCGGAACCGGCACCCAGCCCGTCCTGGATCTCGCGCATCACGCCGGTCAACTGCCGGCAGGGTCCGGGGCAGCGGGTGAAGATGAGATTGACCGCCCACGGCCTGCCCCTGAGGTCCTCGGAGCGGACCAGCGCGCCCGCCTGGTTGGTCAGGCTGAACCGACCGGTCTCATGGAGCACCGGGAGCCGGGACTTCGCCTGGCTTCGGTCGCCTTGTCCCCCGAACCGCAACGCCACCATCCCTGCCAGCAGCAGGGCCCCGGTGAAGATCAGGAGTCGGAAGGAGGAAGTCATCTGGAGCCCGCGGGTCGCACCTCGCACCATGCGTCCCCCGGGGCGGAGAATACTGGCGATCCCGCCCGGGGAAAGGAAGGCACCGGGGGCGGATTCACTCGAAGGTGGTCGCCGCGCCCGCACCGGAGGATTTCGAAGCCATCCATCGCTCGAACGCTTCGGCTGATTCCACCACCACCACGCCCGCGGCCATCGCCGCATGGCCGTTGCCGCACAATTGGGCGCAGATGACCTGATACTTGCCCTCCTGGGTCGGCTTGAAATGGACCGGGATGTTCAGCCCCGGGATGCAGTCCTGCGTCACCCGCAGGGGCACCACCTTGAAGCTGTGGATGACGTCCTTGGAGGACACATTCAGGATGACCGACTTGTCGACGGGAACGTGCATCTCATTCAGCCCAAAGACGTTGTCCTTGGTCGCGGCATCGGTCTGGTCGAAGCCAAAGGGATTCCCGGGGGTGATCAAGGCAAGGTCCTGGCGGCCAAACTTGCCGTCCGGACCGGGGTAGATGAGGTTCCAGGCGAACTGCTCGGCCACGACCCGCACCACGGTGGAATCCTTGTCCGCGGGGAAATCGGCCACGACCTTCGCCCAGAGCGGGACGGCAAAGCCGATCAAGAGAAAGGCCTCGAAGGCCACGATCCCAACCTCGAGCCAGGTGGAGGCGTGCCCCTGGATGCCGGCATAATCCGCCTTCGCCCGCCGGCTGGCCCGGAACCTCCAGAGGGTGAAGACGAAGTAGGCGGTCCAACCCACCAGCAGGATTCCCATCAACCAGTGCAGCAGGACGAGCAACTGGTCGACGTCGTGACCGTGCTCGGAGGCGACGGCCGACAGGTTCAAAAGCTTCTCCATCATGGCAACAGGACAGCGGAAGTGGGGTCAGTGGGGTTCAACGCCCTCCTCCAGGGCGCGCTCCGCCTCGCAGGCCGCGGAGCGGCGGGCGAGGTAAATGGCAAAGGCACCGAAGGCGGAGAGCATGAAGAACACGCACAGCAGCAGCGCGAAAACCCCCCAATGGAGGCCCTTCCCCAGCGGTGAATCGGTCTGCCCGAAACAGACCGCACAGGCCAGGGAGCTCGGGGAATGGCCCAGGGCCAGGAGGGCGCCGAGGAGGACGGCACCAGGTGAACGGGTTCTCATGTCAGAAAAAGTCGATGTTCTTCAGCTTCTTAAGGAAATAGCGGCCGTAGACAATCAGGCCCACGGACCCCGCCAACGACGCGAGGCCGAGCAGGAGATCGACGACCCGGTGGGTATGGGTGAAGTACTCGTAGAGGCACCACCCGCCGAGAAACACGGCCAGCAGGAAGGCCGACGTCACGAAGACGATGTGAAAAGCCTTGAGGGACATGGCGGTTCAGGGAAGGACGTGGGACGGCATGTCGTGCATGGCCCAGAGGGTCAGGCCCATCATCCCCAGGAAGAAGAACGCCGTGAACCCGAGGATCGCATAGATCATCTTCTGCTCGCCCGCCAGATGCATGAACCAACCGGCGACCAGGGATGCCTTCACCGTGGCGATGACCATGGCCACCAGCACGGTGAGGAAGAGGGTGGGCAGATGCACCTTCCAGGCGGCGACGGTGATGATCGTGCCGAAGATCAGGGCGATGAAGACCCAGACGTAGACCCGGATGCTCTTGGAGGCTTCGTGGGGTTTCATGGTCAGAGGAGGTAAAGGATGGGGAACAGGAAGATCCAGACGAGATCGACGAAGTGCCAGAACAGCCCGGAAACCTCGACCCGGTTGGTGTACCGCTCCGGATCGGTCTTCCACATCGCGGCGCCGGGTCCCCAGATCCAGCCCATGACCAACGCACCGCCGATGACGTGCAGCGCATGCAGGCCGGTCAGGGTGAAGTAGATCGCGAGGTAGGTGTTGTGCCAGGGGCCGTAGTTCTGGACCTTGGCTGTGTCCGACCACGGGATCCGGAACTCCTGGTGCAGGTCGACATGCCCGCCCTGATCCCCGTGCGCCGCGTGGAGTTTGTCGATCAAGGGGATCTTGGCCATGCCAGCCGCCTTCATCTCGGCGGGGAACTCCACGCCCTTGAGGACGATGAACTCGGGCGGCTGCCTGACCCCGTCGACCACCTGCCCGCCACCCACCTTTTCAACCAGATGGCCGTCCACCACCCGCCCGTCCTTCAGCACCACCTCGTAGTGGGTGAACTTGTCGTAATACTCGTAGCTCTTGATGCAGACGAACGTCGCGGCACAGGCAATGGTGATCGCCTGGATCTTCCGATACTTCGCGAAGTTGTTCATCTTCAATGCCGCCCATCCCAGGACGACCGTGACGCTGGAGCAGATCAGCACCAGAGTGTTCACCGTGCCCACCGGCACATTGAGGATGCCGTGAGGCCAGACCCCCGGATAGGCCCCCACCCGCAGGAGGATATACGACGAGAAGAGCGCCCCGAAGAGCATCACTTCCGAGGCCAGGAAGAGCCAGATGCCCAGCTTGGCATTGTAGAGTCCCGTGTCCCGACGCGGGAGCACTGTGTAGGGGATGTCCATGAAGGAGGAGGAGAGGGGGCTTGGTCTGGGGCCTCGCGGCTCAGGAACGACGGGCCTCGTTCTGCGGCAGGTAATCGCGCGCCGCGCCCGGCACGCTGTACTCGTACGGACCACGGTAGACTTTCATGGCCGTGAGGAAGTTCCCGTGCGGCGGCGGCGTGGGCGTCTGCCACTCCAGCGTCGTCGCATCCCACGGGTTGTCCGAACTCACCTTCTCACCGCGGAAGATGCTCAGGAAGAAGTTGATGATGAATGGAATTTGCGAGAGCCCCAGGAGGAACGCGGCGTGCGAGATGCCGATGTTCGCGCCGATAATCTGGGTCGACAGCCGCCCGATGATGTCGCTGGTGACGTCGTTGACCATG
>JBBQML010000529.1:0-4353 GCA_038328885.1 Verrucomicrobiota bacterium
AATGATCCGGCGCCCAGGGTGATCTACCCCAGTCTGGACGCGCGTTCCGACATCGACGCTCTTCCGCTGGTGGACGCGCTGCGGTTCTGGAGAACCGCGGTCCGGAGCGCGCCTCTCCCGAGGCGCAGGGGGCGGTGCGCGGGTGGGGGCGTGGGAGTCGATTCCCACACGTGTCGCATGGGGACGCGCAGCGGTTCGGGAGAACCGCGGTCCGGGGTGTGCCGCTGACGGCACAGTTGCGAGGCGCGGGGGGGCGGGAACTATAGTCGAACCGCTCGAGCCTTCCCGGCCCCGCGCCATGCCAACCGCTGCTACTATCGCCCGCCGCCCCCACGGCTTCACCCTGATCGAGTTGCTCGTCGTGATCGCGATCATCGCGATCCTGGCGAGCATGCTGCTGCCCGCCCTGGCCAAGGCAAAGACCAAGGCCCAGGGCATCGCCTGCCTGAACAACAGCCGGCAGTTGATGATCGCCTGGCAGCTCTATGCCGGCGACAACGAGGAGAAACTCGTCAACAACTACGGTGTCGCGGAGACCCGCGCCGCTAACGCTTCCGCGGACCTCACCAAGAGGCATTCCAACTGGATCAACAACGTCATGAACTGGTCCCGGGGCAACGCGGACAACACCAACCTGGCGCTGATCACCTCGGCATTGATGAGCCCCTACGTCGGGGGCAGCAAGAACGTGTACAAGTGCCCGGCCGACAAGTTTCTCAGCCCCGAGCAGAGAACCGCCGGGTGGACCGAGCGGGCCCGGAGCATGTCGATGAACGCCTTCATGGGCCGCTTCTCGATCGCCACCGACAACACCTCCGGGGGGCGGAACCAGTTCTTCACCGACCACATCCAGTTCTTGAAGCTCAACGACATCAAGGACCCCTCGATGATCTTCGTTACGCTGGACGAGCACCCGGACAGCATCAACGACGCCTATTTTCTCAACAATCCGGCGCTGACCACGTCGCAGTGGGGTGATTCGCCGGCTTCGTACCACAACGGTGCGGGTGGCTTCTCCTTCGCGGATGGCCATGCCGAGATCCACAAGTGGCTCAGCTCCCGCACCAAGCTCCCGGTCCGATACGCGTACGCGCCACCGGGCCTCGATGCCCCGGGCAAGCTCGACTACGCCTGGCACGCCCAGCGCATGGCGCGGAAGCCCTGAACGGTCCCGAAACGCTTTTCTTCGGTTTCGGGCTTCTGCCATGTTCCCTGCCGCGCCGGCGTGAGCGGCGTGGCGCATGGGTCGATCTATCCAACTCGGTTTGAGGTCCGCTGCTCGGAGGGTGGCGGCCGTGCTGTTGCTCGGCCTGACCATCGGCCTGACGGGCTGCGACCGCCACCTGCCCCCGGCACCGCCCCCGCTGCCGGTCCATGTGGGGCTCGTCCAGGATGCGGCGACGGCGCCCGGGCAGCGGCGGGCGGCGTACCTCGCGACCATCAAGGGCCGCAACCAGCTGACGCTGAGTTTTCGGGTGCCGGGGATCGTCGAGTTGATCGGGCCTGAGCCGGGGCAGTCGGATTGGCAGGAAGGCGCGGTGGTCCCCCGCGGGCAGTTGCTGGCCCAGTTGAAACAGAGTGATTTCCTGGCCGCTTCCAACTCCGCGGCCGCGCAAGCCCACCTGGATCGCACCCAGTTTGTGCGGGCGGAGAAGCTGCTGCGCGACGGGGCGGCTTCCCAGCAGGAGTACGACCGCGCGCTGGCAGCGACCAAGGCCGCCGAGGCCGTGCTGGACCTGCGCCGCCAGGACCTGCTCGATTCCCGTATCGTCTCGCCCCTGGCGGGTACCATCCTCAAGCGGGAGGTGAACGCGGGCGAAACGATCGCCGCGGGCAGCCCGGTCCTGACCGTGGCGGACCTCTCGGAGGTGGAGGTGGAGGTGGGCGTGCCCGATCGCCTGGTCGGGAAGCTTCGGCCCGGCGACAGTGTGCGGTTGGCCGTCTCGTCCCTCGGCAACCGGGAGTTCACCGGGGAGATCAAGGAAGTTGGCGTGGCCGCTCACGAAGGGAGCCGGCTCTTCCGCGTGGTGCTCCGGGTGGGCAACCCGGACGGCTGGGTGCGTCCGGGGATGACGGCTTCGGTGTATCTCGAGGACGCCGCCGAGATCTCGGCGGGGGCACTGGTGCCACTTTCGGCACTCGTAGCCCGCGGCGAGCGACGGCTTTCGGTGTTTGTGGTGACCAACGGGGTGGCGCGGGAACGGGCGGTGGTGACGCGCGACATCTTGCAGAGCTCCATTGTGGTGACCGAGGGACTGAGCCCCGGAGAGGTGGTGGTGGTGGCGGGAGCGAGCCAGGTTTGGGACGGAGCGGCGGTGGCGGCGGTGCCCGAGACCTCGTCGCCGTGAGCCCCCACGACTCCATGGGACCGCACCCGGCCCAACCCCACCTGACGCCGGAGCAGGGAGGATTGGCGCGGTTCTTCGTGGAGCATCGCGAAGTGGGCTGGCTGGCGCTGGTGGTGGTGTTGATCTGGGGCGGAATCTCCCTCCTCCAACTCGCCCAGCAGGAGGATCCCAAGATCCCCGAGCGCACGGCCCTGGTGGTGGCGGCGCTTCCCGGCGCGACCGCGCTCCAGGTGGAGCAGTTGGTGACGGAGCGGCTCGAGAAGAAGATCTCCGAGCTCGATTCGGTGGAGGAACTGAAGAGCCAGAGCCGGGCCGGGGAGGCGGTGATCACCGTGAAACTCCGCCCCGCGGGCCAGGCCCGCATCGAGCAGGACTGGGACAAACTGCGGGCGCGGCTGGCGGAAGTCCGCCTCCCCGAGGGGGCGTCGGCGCCCCGGCTCGACACCGATTTCGGCAACACCATCACCCTCCTCTTCGGGATCAGCAGCCCGGAGACGGCGGAGGCCGAGTTGGTGGCGCGGGCCAACCTGATCCGCGACGAGCTCGCCGAACTGCGCGGCGGCCCAGCCGCGGCGGGCGCGGTCGGTCGGGCCGCGGTTTTCGCGTTTTATCCCCCCGCGGTGGCCCAGAGCTACCGGTCCCGCACCCGGGAGATGTTCCTGCAGGGGTTGCGGGCGACCGGCCTGGGCTCGGACATCCGGGAACGACAGCGGGAGTCTTTCATCCTTGCCGACTTCGCCACCCCGGCGACGCGCGGGCAACTGGGAGCGTTCCTGCGCACCTTCATCCGCGAGGTGGCGGGTTCCGATGCGGAGCTCCACCCCGATTTCGGCTCGGCGGTGGTGTTGATGGCGGACGAGGATCCGTTGCCGGCGATCCGGCGTCGCGCCATGCCGCGGTACAGTTACCGCGACCTCGAACGTGCGGCCGACACCTTCGAAGATGAGCTGAAGCAGCTCCCCGGCGTTGGGCGGGTTCGGAAGGTGGGGATCGTTCCCGAGGCACTCTATCTCCTCTTCTCCATGCGTGGCGTGGAGGGTCGAAGCCTGACCTCGGAGCGCGCGATGCAGTTCATCGCCACCCGCAACGCCCTGATCCCCGGCGGCACCCTGGCGACCGAAGGACAGAACTTTCCCGTCCAGCTTTCGGGCGAATTCCGTTCCGATGCCGATCTCATGGGGGCGGTTATCGGGCAGACCGCCGAGGGAGTTCCGATGTACCTGCGGGACGTCTTCGAGGTGCGGCGCGGGTACCAGAACCCGGTGGAATACGCCACCGGGGTGCTCCTGCGGGGCGACGGGACCAACGCCCCGCTGACGTCGCACCGGGGTGTCATGGTGGCGGTGGAGATGAAGGAGGGTCGGATCATCCGCGATTTCGATGCGGAGGTGGCGCGCGCGGCGAAGGCCGTCGGACAGCGCCTGCCCGAGGGGATGCAGATCGTGAAGCTCAGCGATCAGCCGGGAGCGGTGGCAAGTCGGGTGGGGCATTTCCTCACCTGTTTCGCCGAGGCGGTGGGGATCGTGATCCTGGTGGCGTTGCTGTTGATGGAATGGCGATCGGCGCTCGTGGTCGCGACGGCAATCCCGCTGACCGTCTCGCTCACCTTCATCGGGATGCACCTCCTGGGCATCCCGCTGCACCAGATCTCGATCGCCGCGCTGATCATCGCCCTGGGGATGCTGGTGGATGACCCCGTGGTGGCCGCGGATGCCATCAACCGTGAACTGGCGGCGGGGCAGTCCCCGGCGACGGGCGCATGGCTCGGGCCCTGGCGACTGCGGCGACCGATCTGGTTCGCGACGATCATCAACATCGTGGCCTTCCTCCCGCTGGGGCTGCTGCCCGGGGACAAGGGGTCTTTCATCCTCGCCCTGCCACTGGTCGTCACTATCGCGCTCGCCGCCTCGCGCCTGGTGTCCGTCACGTTCATTCCGCTGCTCGGATTCTACCTCCTGCGCGGGCAACGCAGCCTGGACGAGGGCGGGGAGCCTCGGTCGTTTCC
>JBBQML010000530.1:0-4352 GCA_038328885.1 Verrucomicrobiota bacterium
GCCCTTGGGTATGTGCGCGGAGTTGTAGCCAAACGCGTCCACGTTGTGAACGTAGGGCAGAAAACTGATCCGATCCGTGGCCGGCGAACCCAGGCTCCTGTCGGGTTGAACAAACAGAAGTTTGTGCGGCGAATCGCCCGCTCCAAGCCGCGCCGCGGGCGTGAGCCGACCGGTCTTGCTCAAACTGTTGATCTCCTCCCAATAACGAATCCGCCCCGTTAAGATGGGCTGGAGGCTTTCCGCCCGCCACAGCACCTTGATGCTGTTGGACCACTGCTCGTAAACATCGAATGAGTCAGGCCGGGTGGAGGCTTGGTGCAAAATTTCCGGATCGCCGCCAGCCGAAAACTTCAGGTCAATGCCGAGGTCCGCCTGGGCTTGCTTGCGGATTTCCTCCCGCAAGGTCACATGCGTTCCAAGCACGCGCAGCCTGGTGCGGGACGCCGCCCGGATCATCGGCACCGCGAACTGGTCGCCGATGACCGCGACGCCGGTTGTCTTCAAGAACGTCCGCCGGGTGATGGTCCGCTGAGGCGATGCCCACGGTTTGGCCGGTGGCGCGGGTTGTTCCCGCAGCCGGCGACGTGAGGAGGCGGAAGGGGCTGGAAAATCGGAGCGGTCCGCCTCCTCACGTCGGAAGCTGCCAAGTTTGAAGTACGTCCTCATCGCTCTATTTTGGATTCGTCAGGTCGGCGGCCGGAGTATTGAAAGGCACGTCAATCATCACGGTGGTCCCGTGTCCCCGCTCGCTGGTAATTTTGATCTCACCATGATGCGCGGTGACGACTCGATGCGCGATGTGCAGGCCGAGTCCGGTGCCGGAGCCGACCGGCCGGGTGGTGAAGAACGGATCGAAGACGCGCGTTAGATTCTCCGGCGCGATGCCTTCGCCCGTATCCGCAATCTGAATGACGCAGCGATCGTTCCGCACGAAGGTGGAGATCTTCACGGGCTGTCCCGGACGACTCGCTTGAATGGCGTTGGCGACCACGTTGCTGATGGCCTGGTTCAGGTGGCCGGGCGCGCAGGAGAGCGGCGGCAGTGCGGCGAGGTTGGTTTCGAGCTTGACCTGATATTCCGCCACCAGCGGCGAGAGGAATCGCAGCGTGGACGTGATGGCGTCCGCGAGATCGCAGGGATTGAAGTCGCCTTCATCGAGCCGGGAAAACGTCCGCAGATCTAGGACGATGCGTTTCACACGCTCCAGGCCTTCGAGGTTGTCCCTGATCTTCTTTGGGACGGTGTGCCCGAGGTGAGCAAGATCCAGTCCTTCGAACTTCTCCGCCAGTTGCGCGTGGATCGCGGGAGCGGCAATGGTCAACCCGGGCAACAGCGTTTTCACCAGCGCCGTGAAATCGAGCAGGTCCTGGAGATCGCGGCGGAGCGTGGCGGTGTTGCTGGTGACGAACGCCACCGGGTTGTTGATCTCGTGCGCCACGCCGGCAGTCATTCGGCCGAGCGATGCCATTCTTTCCGAATGCACCAGCGTGGACTGCGCGGATTTCAAATTTGCAAGCGCACGTTCCAGTTCGCGGCTCTTGCGGGCGTTCTCACGCGTGAGCGTGGCGAGTTCGTTGTTCAGCATGAGCGATTGCTCATGGAACGCCTCGTCCTGCTTGCGCGGCGGCTCGCCGATGAGGATGAAGCCATCCGGCTGGAGATCAAGGTGACACTCCAGCGTAAACGGCGACTGGTTCGCATCCACAAAGTTCAGAAAAAGTTTCTCCTTGGGGTGGCGTTCGGCGGACGCGATCATTTCGCGCATGCTATGCGCGTCCGGATCGGTCAGGTGTTGCCAGATGGAACTGCCGGTGAGTTGCGCGGGGGTGGAACGGAGTTGCGCGGCGGCCGCGGCGTTGACCAGCCGCACCGTGCCGTCGCGTGCCACGAACCAGAAATGAACCGTGTTTGTGGTGGTCAGCAGGGTCGCGAGCAACGGCGAAGCGTCTGCGGTCAACTCGTCCAGCGCGGGCGGGTCCTCCGGCGAGGCGAGACGCTCCATCAAGGTGATCTCGGTGAATTCCGGATCGAGCTTGAGTCCCTTGGGAATTCCTTTGTGCGAGGCGTGGTGCGCCGGGCTCGCGTGCCACGCTTTGAACGTTTCGTGATTGGTCCAGCGCGTGACGAGATAGAACACCCTGGGCTCGTCGCGCAGCGTGAACGTCTCCATGCCGAGGTAGCCCGCCGCAGTGTCCACCAGGTGCGGGCGATGGAAGAACGCCTGCTTGACCTGTTCTTCCAGACCGTTGGCAACCTTGAATCGGGAGATGGCGAGGAGCATATTATTCTTGCCGAGTTGGAATGCGGACGCGACTGCGGGCCGGGTCTGGCGCCGCCGGCAGCCGTTCTTCATTCCGGGTCGGTAGAGCAGCTTTCATGGCGCCATTGCGCTTCCGGTCTGACGATCTTCAACATCCAGCATCGTGCAAACGGCTTGCGCGAGCTTGGCTGGTTGGAATGGCTGGTTGAGGAAATTGACGCCCTCTGCCAGCGGGAAATCCTTGCCGACGACATCGGCGCTGTAACCACTCACGTAAATCATTTTCAATTTTGGATTCTCTTTCAATAGTCGTGCGCCCTGTTCGATGCCGTTCATGCCGCCGGGCATGACCATGTCGGTCAGCACCAATTGGATTTCATCGCAGTGCTTCTTCCAGACGGCCAAGGCCTCGATGCCTTTGGCGGCATCGAGCACCTGATAACCGAGGCGGGACAGGGACATTTGCACCATGACGCGCACCGCCAAATCATCCTCGACAAGGAGGATGGTTTCTTTGCCGACGGGAAAAGTTGTGAAAGTGGCTTCCTGGGACTTCTTTCCAGACAGCTGCGCCAGACGCGGTGAAGCATCTGCAGGTCCGCCACGCAGGGCACATTCATCTGGGTGAAGATGACGATGGGGAGTTGCATGCAGGGCCGGGTGAAGGCGAGGAAGGCGGATTTACTACCAAGACTGCAACTTGCACTACAGAGGGAGGCCGAATGCCCAATGATTTCTGGAAAATCCCGTGCTCGGTGTAGTTAATGCAGCGGACCAAGTAGTATCCGGGGTCGCCGCCCCGGAGGTCGTCATGTCGATCTCATGGCGTTGGAGTCCGGCCATCACCTCAAACCAGCTCAGCTTCCGCACCGGCCTAAACGCCACGCCCAGGCGGTGTTCAATGAGTTTCAGGTAATCGGCACTCATGCCGGAGGGCTCCCCGCGTGCGTCGGCAAATTCGACCGGCACCCAACTGGTGTCCTGAGCCACGCGGATGGCCGGGTGCTCGAGCAACCACACTCGTTCGGCCTCGCTCAGCTCCAGGGGTGTGGGGTGGGTGTCCGCGGCTTCGGTCGCCGGGATGCCCAGGGGCGGGGCCGGTTCCGCACCGACGAGCAGGTTGCCCCACAACCCGACGAGAAGGGCCAGGGAGGTGCATCTTCCGAAAGCCACGAACGCCCCCACACCTGCAGGACGGCTCAGCGTCCGCCGTTCGTAACGTCCTCCGGAGGAGACTGGCGCCGACGAGGGCGCAGAACACCGTCCGCCACGCCATGGCCGGGGAGTCCGGATCGAAATGCGCCCCGATGTTTCGGCTATTCCTTTGCGAGTGGATAGAATCATCGCGATTGCACCGAGACGTTTTGACCACTATCGGCGGGTGCCCGCAACCAGGGCTTCGGCCTCCATCCAATGCGTCACGTCTTGTCCATCCGGACAGCCTTGATCTAGGTAGATGGAGTATGCTCTCTTGGCAATTTCTTCGCGCGAGGATCGAGCATCACCTGCACTTTGTTTTGACGACGCAGCCGCCCCCTGTGGTCGTGCGCTGGATGACTTTTGATCGTTTGATAATGCTTTATTTTTCATGAACTTCAGACCATGCGTCTGATTGCCAGGCAGGTGCTATGGGGTGTTACCCTACTGCTGGCCAGAGAAATGGAACGAGGACGAACAGGCTGCGTCGGAATGTACCGGACAGGGAATGGCCCAGCCGGTCAGCAAGCTCCTGCTCGGTTAATCCGTAGAACTCGGTCAACACCACGGCTTCGCGATACGATTCAGGCAGGCTGTAGATCATGCGGGGGAGCGCGCCTTTGAGTTCCTCCACTTCGCCGTCCTGGCTGTCCGTTTCGACCGGCGAGCTGTTCGGCACTTCCACCGTTTCCTTGCGCGTGCGGTAGTGGTCAATAGTGGCGTTGCGGGCGATCAAGTGGATCCAGCCCTGCAACTTCGCGGGGTCTTGAAGCGGGCTCAGCCGCTTCTGAACTGATTCAGCAGCACCCTGAGGGCATTCACCAGCGACGCTCCTGACACACAGCCGGTGTAATGTTTCCAAGCGTTGCGCCGCTCGTCAGGAATCGGCGCGAGC
>JBBQML010000531.1:0-4348 GCA_038328885.1 Verrucomicrobiota bacterium
GGCAGAGTCGATACTGTTCGCTGGATTCGACCACAACCCGGCTCTGCGAGAACTGCTTGGCACGAATCTGCAGTCGTTGCGCGCTGCGTATACGAGCTTCGGCGAGGCGCTCACTGCCGGGGTCGTGTTCGGCTCGGCGCCGTCCGTGGATCTGATCGGGCTGGATCGTCGACTGCATGCCGCCACGGCCTCGCTCGAGGAGCTGGCTGTCGCGGGCAGCAAAGCGCTGATCGGTTTGCTGCGCGATCGCGAGTCGAACCTGGCGATCCTTCGCGCGTGGTCGATAGGTGGGACGCTGTTGGCCGCACTTTTCGCCGCCTACCTGTTCATGGGATTCAATCGGTCCCTGAAGGCGACGTTACGCGGACTGGCGCGCGCCAGCGGTCAACTCGCGCGCGGCGAGTTCCCGGAAAAGATCGCGCTGTACAGTGTCGACGAGATACAGGACATCGCCGATGAGGAACTGGGCCTTCGCGTGACGCTCGCCTTGCTCGCCGCCTATGTTGCGTTCGGCGCCGCGGCGCTCTCCATCGCGCGACGGGCGAGCGATGTCCACGGCTGCATGATCGCCTGTGGCGTCGGCCTGCTGGTGAGTCTGCAGGCGATCATCAACATCGCGGTCACCACCGATTCGGTGCCTAACAAGGGGCTCGCCCTGCCGTTCATCAGTTACGGCGGATCCTGCCTGGTCGCCATGCTCACCCTCGTGGGTCTGCTGATCAACGTGGCCATCCGCTCACCGCGGGAGGAGGCGCGGGCCTTCCTGCCCAGTTCCGACGACCGCGAGGCCTCGGCCCTCCAGGACGCCTGATGCTCCCGACCCCGGCCCAACCCCACTTCTCCATCGCCATCGCCTGCGGCGGGACGGGCGGCCATCTCTACCCCGGGATGGCGGTGGGCGAACGTTTGCGTGAACGGGGGGCGTCCGTGACGCTGGTGGTGTCGGCGAAGGAGGTCGACCAGCAGGCCTTGCGTGGGGATGACCGCTTCGACCTCCTCACGGTGCCGGCCGTGGGGTTCGCCTGGCGCAAGGCGGGCGCTTTCGGCCTGGCCTTTCTGCGTTCGTACCGCCTGGCGCGGGCGGAGTTTTCCCGCCACCCGATCCAGGGTCTGCTGGCCATGGGCGGGTTCACCAGTCTGCCCTCGGCCTACGCGGCGCACCGGTTGGGAGTGCCGGTCTACCTGCATGAAGCCAACGCCGTCCCGGGGCGGGCCAATCGATGGCTGGCTCGGGTGGCCCGAACGGCTTTCGTCTACTTTCCCGAGGCGGAAGGACGATTACGCGCCCGGCAGGTCCGCCTCATCGGCATGCCCGTCCGACAGGAGTTCCAGCCTTTGGACTCAGCCTCCTGTCGCATGGCCCTGGGGCTGGATCCGACCCGCCCGGTGCTGCTGGTGATGGGGGGAAGCCAGGGCGCGAGCGGGATCAACGAGGCCCTCCTGGCGTCCCTCCCGGCGCTGGTGGAGCGGATCCCGACCCTCCAGTTCCTGCATCTCTCCGGCTCCCGCGACGAGGAGCGGGTGCGCCTGGCTTACCAGGCTTCCGGGGCACGCGCGGTGGTCCGGGCGTTCCTGACGGAGATGGACCTGGCGCTGGGTGCGGCTGACGCGGCGGTCACCCGTGCCGGAGCCTCCTCCGCAGCCGAACTCGCCGCCGTCGGGTTGCCCGCACTGATGATCCCCTATCCGCACGCCTCGGAGGGCCACCAGGAGGCTAACGCCCGCGCGCTCGAACGCTCGGGCGCGGTTTGTGTCCTTCGCCAGGTCGAGGCGGTTCCGGAACACCTCGTGCCGTTGGTCGAACGTTTGCTGGGCGAGGGCCCGTTTCGCGCCGTGCTGCGGGCCGGGTTGGCGGCCTGGCATCATCCCGGGGCGGATGGTCACCTGGCCGAGGCAGTGCTGGCCGGGGTGACGGGTCACGGACCGGTTCCGTCGTCGCTCCCGGGACAGGCTGCCCCCCGCCCCCTCGCTGCATGATGACTTCCGTGGCGCCCACCTCCCCACCTCAGTCCGGTTGCCCCGCCGTGACGGGGTTGCAGGCCGAGTTGACCGCCCGCCTTTCACCGGCCTCCGCGATCCTGCCGGGTGAACCGCTCGCCGGGCGCACGACGTTGAGGGTTGGTGGCTCGGCTGACCTCCTCGTGGAGCCTGGCGACGAAGTGGACCTCGCGGTTTGCCTCCAGGCCGCCCGGTCCGCAGGGGTGCCGTGGAGGGTGATGGGCCGGGGTTCGAACCTGCTGATCCGGGACGGGGGCGTGCGGGGACTCGTCCTGGCGCTCAGCCAGCCTTTCTTCTCGCGAATCGAGGTGGACGGGGCGCGGCTGCGTTGTGGCGCCGGGGTGCGATTGAAGGATCTGGCGATGGAGGCCCGTCGCCATGGGCTTGCCGGCCTGGAGTTTCTCGCCGGCATTCCCGGGAGCGTGGGGGGCGCCCTCCGCATGAACGCCGGGGCCTGGGATGCGATGACCTTCGAGCGCCTGGAGCGGGTCCGGTTCATGTCCCCCGAGGGCACGATCCATGAGCGCCCGGTCGACGAGGTTCCGGCGACGTATCGTCGCTGCGATCTTCTGCGGGAGAACCTGGCCCTGGGAGCGGTGTTCCTCACCCGGGTGTCGACGCGCGACGAGGTGGAAGCACGCTTGAACGAATTGAACCGGCGCCGTTGGGCGTCCCAGCCCGCGGCGCCGAGCGCGGGTTGCATCTTCAAGAACCCCGCCGCGATTCCGGCCGGCCGCTTGGTCGACGAGCTGGGATTCAAGGGCGCCCGCGTCGGGGGGGCGGTGGTCTCGCCGCTCCACGGGAACTTCATCGTCAACGTCGGAAACGCCTCCGCCGCGGATGTGTTGTCGCTGATCGACCTGATCCGCCGCCGGGCCCGCGAGGAACGGGGCATCGAACTGGAGACGGAAGTGGAGATCATCGGTGAGAACCTGCCCGAGTTATGAGTTCCCCACTTCGTCCCGTTCACGTGGCGGTGCTGCTGGGCGGACCTTCCGCCGAGCGGGAGGTCTCGCTGCGCTCCGGCACGGCGGTTGCCGCGGCGCTGCGCGCGCGGGGGCACCCGGTGGTCGAGTTGGACCCCGTGGGGGCGTGGGTGCTGCCCGCGGGTGTGGAAGTCGCGTTCCTGGCCTTGCACGGCAGCTACGGCGAAGATGGCACGGTGCAGGCGGAACTCGAGCGCCTGGGGGTGCCGTACACCGGATGCGGGGTGGAGGCGAGCCGGGTGGCTTTCGACAAGGTGGCCACGAAGGAGCGCCTCATGGAGGCCGGCGTGCCGACCGCCCGTTTCACGGTGGTGACCCGTCCTGACGCTCCCTGGCCGGAGGGCTGGCAGCCACCGGTGGTCCTGAAGCCGGTATGCCAGGGCTCCAGCGTGGGCCTGGAGTTCGTCGACAGTATCGGGGACTGGGCGGCGGCCGTCCGGTCGAGCCTGGCGCATGATTCCCGGGTGCTGGTGGAGGAGCGGGTCGTGGGGCGGGAGGTCACCGTGGGCATCCTCGAAGGGCGCGCGCTGCCGGTGGTCGAGGTGCGGCCGCACAGCGGCGCCTACGACTACCGGAGCAAGTACACCCAGGGCGCCACAGAATACCTCTGCCCGGCCCCGTTCGACCCCCCGGCCACCGCGCGGTTGCAGGCGGCGGGCGTGGGGGCGTTCCGGGCCGTGGGCGGTCGCGACTACTCCCGGGTCGACCTGATGGTGCGCCCGGATGGCAGTCCGGTGGTGTTGGAGGTGAACACCCTGCCGGGGATGACGGAGACCAGCCTGTTGCCGAAGGCGGCGGCGGCGGCGGGCATTGATTTCGGGACGCTCTGTGAGCGGATGGTGGCCCTCGCGCTGGTGCGCGGGGGGCCCGGCCCGGGCCCCTAGTTCCAACGAGATCCGATCCATGTGGTTCTTCCAACGCAAGGGACGCAACCGCCGAACTCCACGCGAGCGGGGGCTCGAGGTGAAGATGCGTTCCCGGGCGGTGCGGGCCGCCCGCCTCAGGGCAATCACGGCCGTGGTGGCCATCGTGGGCAGCACGGCGCTCGGTGCCCTGCTGGTATGGCAGGCGTACCAGTGGGCGCTCCAGCAGTTCGTCTACTCGAACGACTCCTACGCCATCCGGAAAATCGAGCTCCGGCATGAGGGACGCCTCCAAGCCGCGCAGATCCTGCGCTGGGCCGGGGTCGAGGTCGGCCAGAACCTTCTCGCCCTGGACCTCGACCGCATTCGCCGGGACCTCGAACTCAACCCGTGGATTGCCCGGGCCGAGGTCGAGGTGCTGCGCCCGGATTGCCTGCGGTTGGTCGTCTATGAGCGGGAGCCGGTCGGGCAATTGGTGATCTGGCGTCTGAGCGTGCCGGA
>JBBQML010000532.1:0-4337 GCA_038328885.1 Verrucomicrobiota bacterium
ACCGTCGCCTCTCTGGCGAATGCGGTGTACGAGCAGGGCCAGCAGGTGGGATTCGTGAGCAATGGACGGGATGCCGCCGAGCGCATCCGGAGCGAGGGTTGGATGGGTGAGTTCCGCACGCGGGCGGTGGCCCGGCGGAAAATGGGGCAACGCGCTCCCAACGAGAGGCTGGAACCCGTGACGGTCGAGACGCGGCGGGGATCGGGTCAACTGCTCGAGATCCTCGACACCCTGGGGAGGCTCGAATTGACCGACGGGCTCCTCCTGCCGGACTTGGTGAATGAGGCGGCGGGACGCCTGCCGCGGGACGCCACGGTCGCGGTGGTCCTGACGCGGGTCAGTGAGGAGACCGCGATCTCCCTGGGGATGCTCCGGCGGAGCGGGTTCGCGGTCATCGCGGTGCTGGTTGATCCGACGGAGAGCGACTACCACGACTGGGCGGATGCCCCGGAATGGGCGGCGCGGTTGATGTCCGAGGGGATCCCGTTCCGGCGGGTGCAGGACGAGGCGAGCCTCGAACAGCTGTGTGCCGAGCACTTCGTGCGGTGAGTTGACTGTCCTGGTCCGGCGATCCCATGAGCTCCGGAATCCAACCGCCGCGCAAGACGCTGGCCGACTACCTGGCCATCGGGGTTGGGCCTGTGCTCATCATGCTGATGGTGGGTAGCCTCGTGTTCTTCCTGGTGGAAGTGGGGTATCGCGGATCCTTCACGGCCCAGGTCCAATGGACCCTCTTCTGGTTTACTGTGGGATCGGTGCTGGTGTCCCGAATCTCCATTGAACAGGGGTCCTCCCACGGCTGGATCTACGGGCTGGCGCTCGGGGCCGCGACGGCGTTCCGGGTGGTCGGCTTCCTCGGGGCCCCGCTCGGGGCGCTGTTGCTGTTGGGGCTGATTTGGTGGTGCGGGAGCAAGCTGACCTGGGACTGCACGTTCATCGACGAGTCCGCGGACGCCTCCGGCCGGGGCTTGCTGCACGAGGCCGATCCTGGAGCGAGCCGGGATGAACCCGGGGAAGCACCCCCACCCGCGGCAGGATCGGGGCCCCGGACGGTCGCCATCGCGCCGCCCGCCCGCCCCCACGCGCCGGGGCTCTGGGTGATCTACGTTTCGCTCGGCGCCCTACCTGTGTTTGGCGTGGGGCAATGGGCGATCCCGACCGCCGACGCGGGTGCGAGGGTGTGGGGTTTCGTGCTGGCGGCGACGTTCGTGGCCTCCGCCTTCGCACTCCTGCTTACCACGAGTTTCCTGGGGCTGCGGCGATACCTCCGGCAGCGACGCCTCGTGATGCCGGCGGCGATGGCGCGGACCTGGATGGTCCTGGGAGCCGCCCTGTTGACGGTGGTGCTGATGGCCGCGCTCCTGCTACCCCGTCCTCGCGGCCTCGAGACATTGGCGGGCCTGGGCTTGGGTGTGCGGGAGCGTTCACCACAGGCCTCAGCGAATGCGTGGATGTCGGGCGAGGCCGCCCCGGGGGAGGGGCGTCGCCGGGGGTCGCGGAGCGCGGAGGTTCCGTCCGCGGCCCGCCCCGCCGAAGACCGCGGGGGGCACGGCCCCTCTGGATCTCGACGCGACGCGTCCGTCGGGGGTGGAGAACGTTCCGGTGAGGCTGACGACCGAGGGGCCTCCGGTGCGTCGGTGGAGCGGGCCGGTTCCGCCCGGTCAGGGCAGGGGCAGGGGCAGAGCGAGGAGGGCGAGGAGGGCGAGGAGGGCCGGGGTTCGGAGGGCAATCGTTCGACGCCCACCTTCCGGGGAATCGAACCTCCACCGTTTCCCGCGCCGGTGGTGTCGGCGTTTCGTTGGCTGTCCTACGTGCTCGGGGCGGTGATCGCGGGCTGGCTGGTCCTGCGGTATGGCCGGCAGTGGCTGGAGTCCTTACGCCGGGCGTGGCCTCGACGGAAGCAGAAGCCGCGACCGGCACACTCTGCGCGGCCGGCGCGGTCCCTGGCTTTTGCCGAGTTTGACGACCCCTTTGCCAGCGGTCGGACGGCCCGCATGACCCCGGCCGAAATTACCGCCTACACGTTCGATGCCCTGCAGGCGTGGGCGGTTGACGGGGGCAGAGGGCGGCGGCCGGAGCAGACGCCCGGGGAGTTTGCCGAAGGCCTGGCCAGCGCCGTCCCGGAGGTGGCTGACGAAGTCCTGGGGGCGGTTAGGCTGTACGTGCGCCTGGCGTACGGCGGAGTGTCCCCGGACGCGGAGTCGCTCGGCGTCCTCCGGCGGCTCTGGGCGCTGATTCGTCCTGCCTTGACGCCTCGCACCTGAAACCGAGCTGATCTCCATGCCTGACTTCACGACCTCCACCCGGTTTCGGGCTGCCCTGCAGGCCTTTGACGAGGCAAACGGACGCGACCCGAACCGGGAGGCCGTGGACGGGGTCGAGTATCCGAGGGAACTGGTCTACGCGCGGCGCCTCTCCGAGTGGGTGAGCAGGCTCGAGCCGAGGGCCTCGGAGGCGCTTCGACTGGCGGCCCGCTGCCAGCACCTGTGTCGCTGGGAAATCCCGCGGAGCAACTATCCGGCAGACCGTGCCGGCTACCTCCGCTGGCGGCGTGAGTTGCAGTCGTTCCACGCCGAACGAGCGGGTGAGATCCTGCGGGATGCCGGCTACGATCCCGCCACCCTGTCGCGGGTGCAGGCGTTGAACCGTAAGGAAGGACTTGGCCGGGAGGCGGAGTGCCAGGTGCTCGAGGACGCCCTTTGCCTCATGTTTCTCCAGTACCAATTGACGGGTCTCGCGGAGCGCACGGAGGAGGCGAAACTGGTGAACGCCTTGAGAAAATCGTGGGGGAAGATGTCGGTGGCCGCGCGTGATCAAGCCCTCCGGCTTCCCTATGGGGCCCGCGAGCAGAGGCTTATCGGGCTTGCGCTCGCGGCGGAGCAGCAGGACCCCGGGGCGGCAGCCGCGACCCCGGCCGGCGCGGATTCCTGAGCCTGCAAACGGGCGACCCATTTCACCACCTTGCGCAGCCCCAGTGCATCTGGCACTGTGCGCTGTGAATTCCAAGCCAATGAGAGCCCCCGCTTCCGGCCCCGTCCGCGGTGCTCTGGGCATCGCCCTTCTCGTTGCCGCCTGGCCCGTGTCCGTTAGCGGGCAGGTCACCATCACGGGCTCCGACTTCTTCAACCAGGCTGGCCAGTACTTCGAGGCCTACGCGGAGAAGGACACGCCGGTTGCCGGACTTCTGGGCAGTCCCGGCCCGACGGCGCAGGCTTGGGACTTCACGAGCGGTGGGACCAACGTGGTGTATCGGTTCGACTACCTGCCGGTCGAGGAGGCCACGGAGGGCGCGACCTTTCCCGAGGCCGCGATCGCCGAACGCCTTACCGATGGATCCTCGGGCGTGGTGAAGTGGCTGTACTTCCGGCAGGCCTCCGGCCAGGGCCGCCTGACTTATGGCTTTCACGACCCGGACTTCAGCGCCTCCCAGCCCACCGCGATGTTCACCCCGCCGATCCTCGACTTTCCCGAGCGGATTGGGTTTGGCGACACTTGGAACACCGCGACCGAGTTCCTGTCCGAGATTTCGTTGGGCCTTCCCGCTGACGACGAGGACGGTGGCGGGGACTTCGGCATACCCACGCGGGTGGCCTACACCTCCACGGCGAAGGCGGACGCCTTCGGCTTGATCAACCAGCCGGGGATCGGTTTTGGGGAATGCCTCCGGGTCAACGAGTTGGTACAGTACGACGTCTCAGTGGACCTCGGCCTGGGCGAGGGATTCATGAGCGTGTCCACCCAGTACATCCGCAACTACTACTGGCTGCGGAAGGGACGCGGCATCGCGGTGCAAGTCACCTCGCGCCAGTTGGACACCCCGCCGCCGGAGGATTTTGCCGTCGCGGCGGCGATGGTTCGCATGTTCGCAACCAACCACGCGGACGGCGTGGTCGACGTGCCGGTCATCACCGGCTTCCGGATCACCCTGGGCAAGGAGGGTGCATTGCTTCAGTGGTCCAAGGCTGCGGGCATCGCCCGATACCGGGTTGAGTACGCGACCGACGGCTTGGGCGTCTGGCTGCCCCTGGTGGAATCGACGACGGCGAATTTCCACCTCGACGCCGAGGCCAACAAACCCGACTCCCCGGCCCGTTTCTACCGGGTGATCGGGCTGAACAACTGACCGAACGTCCCGTGCAGGGGTCATGCGATTCGCGAGCACCAGTCTGGTCCCGGTGGGCTGCGCCGGGTGGCAGCTCCCTGGGGGCCCTCTCGTGCCCTGCGCCGCGGTGGGTGCCCGCTTGGCGGGTCCAGCCCAGCGGGGGCCTGTCACGCGTGGGGACGCCCGGACCGGAGTCGGTCCGACCGGCTTCACCCTGATCGAGTTGCTGGTCGTC
>JBBQML010000533.1:0-4325 GCA_038328885.1 Verrucomicrobiota bacterium
TCTCGCGGGCGACACCAGTTGAGACCGCCACGGCGCGTCCGGAATCGCGCCCTGACAACGTCCCCAGGGGCTGGCGGGAGTTCACGCGTTCTCGGAAAACCCAGAAAATCCGGCCCCACGCACGCCTGCCGAAGCAACACGGATCAGCCGCTTGCCGTTTTCCAGTTTGGCGATGCCGCTGAGTTCCACGTTCCGGGTTTCGGACAGGTGCTGCGGCGGTGGATCGATCTGGCGCTGGGGAATGTTCAGCACCTCGCGCACCTTGTCGACCAGCAGCGCGAGCAAGGCACCATGGGCCTGCACGACAATCAACCGCTGATCCTCGCGGATGTTTTCCTTCACGCTGTTCTGGAACTCTCCGAGGTACTCGAGCACCTGGAGGGCCGGCGCATTCACTTCCTCCTGGAAGTGCTGCCGCGTCTGATCAGGTTCGGCGGCGACGTGGCTCAGGGTCTGGGCCAGGCCCCGGAGCAGTTTGTCATTGGCGCTACGCATCCGGCCCAGGACGCCCATCAACGCCTCGCTCGAGGTGTTGCAGCCCGCCATCCATTTCCGGACCGTCTCGGCGCCGGAGGGGTCGGGCCTGCCCGCGCCCGAACGCACGGTCTCGCAGGCAGCCGCCAGCCACGCCTTGAATCCGGAACCCACTTCGGTCGCCTCGGCGATGACTTCCGATTCCAGGTTGTTCAGACCGAGCATCACGCGCAGGTCGATCACCGGGAGGATGTTCCCCCGCACCGTCAACACACCCAGCACGTGCTTCGGCGTGTCCGGGACCTCGTTGGGGCGCTCGACGCGCAGGATCTCCCGCACGCGGTCCATGTGAAAGGCGAACTCCTCCTGGCCCAGCTTGAACGTGACCAACTGAGTGATCGACTGGTCCTCGCCGGCTCCCTTGACGGGATCGCCCGGCGTCGCCAACTCACTCCGCACGGCCGCCTGCTCGTCGTGTCTCTCCGCCTGCACCACTTTGCAGATGGCCTTGGGATTGAGGGCAATGATGATCCGCTTGCCGTCGTCGAGTTTGACGACACTCTCGAGGTAGTCGGAATTCATGCCCTGGCGAATCACCGGCGGGGGTGGCTCCATTTCCCGCCGGAGCACCCGCGTGACCTGCCGCACGCGATCCACGCGCAAGCCGGTCTTGTTTCCCTCCACGTCCACCACCAGCACGCGCGTGCGGTCGGTGTCTTCCGCGCGCGGCATGCCGAACCGGGTGCGCGTGTCGATGACGGGCAGGACCATCCCCCGCAGGTTGGCGACGCCCTCGACATGGGGGGGAGCCATGGGGATCCTTGAGAGCTTCGGTTGCCGGATGATCTCCTGCACTGACATGATATCGAAGCCGAACTCCTCGTCACCGAGGTAGAACGTCACCAACTGGCTCTCGTCCTTCTGGGTCGACAGAATGGTTGCTTGTTCGCTCACAGCGGTATGTTCGTTAGGGGTTGGTCGGCGCGCGCCCGGGACCGGGGGGAAAGGCCCCCGCCCGATTCCCCGGGGCGCGTCGGATGGGGATTAACCATGCTGGAGTTCATCCGCCTGCGAGGCGATCTCCTCGATGGCCTGGGCGATCTGTTGGGCGGCCTTGCTGGCCTCCTCCGCGGCGCTCGCGGCCTCCTCGGTCGACCGGCCGATCTGTTGCGCGGCGGAGCTGATCTCGACGGTTGCCTTGGCGGCCTGGTCCAGCGCCTTCACCGATTCGGTGGCGCCCGTGCCGATCTGTTGGATGTTCGCCAGCACCGCGTCCGCGCCATTGGCGATGATATCGAGGTTGCCGCTGGAAACTCTGGCCTTCTCCACTTCCGCGCCGGCCGTCTTGCCGGACAGTTCGATATCGCCGGCGACCCGGACGATCTGCGCCTGGACCTGCCGCACCAGGTCCTTGATTCGATCGGCGTTCTCGCTGCTCTCGTTTGAGAGCGAGCGGATGTCGCCGGCCACGACCGAGAACCCGCGGCCGAACTCACCGGCTCGCGCGGCCTCCACGTTTCCGTTCACCGCCAGCATGTTCGTCTGCACCGTGACCATGACGATCGCGTCGACGATCTTGTCGATGCGACGGGTCCGCTCCTCGAGTTGCTTCACGTTCCTCGCCGAGGACATCGCGGCCTCGGCCGCCTTGCCGATATTCAGGATGAGCGCATCGACATTGGCCTTGTTCCGTTGCAGGAGGTCCTTGATCGAGTTCATCTTGTCGGTGCTGACCGTGGCCCGCTCGTTCATCGCCTTGGAGGCCTGGAGCAGTTGGGTCCCGAGGTCCGTGGCCTTCTCCGCCGCCTTGGCCTGGATGCCGGAGGCCTTCTGGATCTGGTCGATGGCCGAGGCGATCTGCGAAGCCGAGGCCTTGACCTCTTCGGCGTTGGCCGACAATTCCTCCGCCGACGCCGCGAGCTCCTCCGCGGATTTTTGTGCGTTCGTGGAGGTCTTGAGTCCCTCGGCCAGGTCCGCCATCATGCGGGCGGCGTCGCCCATTTCGTTGTAGGCCTCGATTGCTCCTGCACGGACTTCTGGGCCTCCTCGCAACCGGACGAGGATTCCTCCGCCGCCGAGGCAATTTGCTCGGCGCCTTTCAAGTATTCGCGGGCGCCGGCGACCGCCTGGGTGGCGTTCGAGGAAATCACCTCGCAGCTCTGCTGGATGACGACCATGTCCTGGCCGATCTGCGACAGGTCCTTCGTGATCAGCTTCGCCTTCTCCACTTCCTCCAAGCCCCGCTTTCCGGCCCCCTCGGTATCAGCCGCGACGACCTTCACCTGGTTCTGGATTTCGTTGACCACCTCCTGGATGCCACGGGCGCTCTTCTCGCTGATTTCGGCCAGGTTCCGGACCTCGTCGGCGACGACGGCGAAACCCTTGCCATGTTCGCCGGCCCGGGCCGCCTCGATGGCCGCAGTGAGAGCCAGCAGATTCGTCTGGTCCGCGATGCGGGCCACGGCATGCACGATCTTGCCGATGTCGTCCGAGAGCCGCTCCAGTTCGACGATCATCTTGGCCGACTCGAGGTTGGCCTTCGCGGCGCCGCCGACGCCGCTGATCAGGGCCTCGATGTCGGCCGTGGTCGACTTGGCCAATTGCTGCAAGGTGTTCACCTTGTCCTTGGAGGCGGCCGCGGTCCGGTTCGCCTCATCGGACGCCTTCTCGATCTGGTTGATGGCGGTGCGGGACTCCTCGGCCGCCGCCGAGGCCTGCTGCGAACCCGTCGCGACCTGTTGCATCGTCTTTTCCAACTCATGGATCGCGCCGCCCGCCTCTTGAATCGCGGACGACACTTCCTCGGTCGCCGTGGAAAGCTTTTCCGCCACGGCCTGCGCGCGCGCCAAAGTGCGGGCCTTCGCCTTCTGTTCTGCCATCCGGCGAGCCTCCACCCGGTCGTGGGACAGGTCGGCCACTTCGGGCCTGTTCGGTGGGGTCGCGATGGTCGCGATGGTTGCGGTCTTGCGCGGAGCGGCCAATGCGCGGTCGCCATTGCGACGCGCAACTTCGATTTCGGTGGTGTTAGGCTTCATGGAATCGACTTTCGACGGGTTGGGATGAGGGAAACGACAGCAGGCAAGGGTTGGAACCATCGGCGTGAGGTGAGGCGCGACCTGTAGAGTCGATCCTTCCCCCGCGCATCTGGCCGGCGACCTGGCCCGCCCGGAGGCTGGCTAATGGGCTTGGGAGTCCTCTACGCCGCGGGAGGAACAGCGGATCGAGTCGCCCTGCGTGAGGGCCGCTCAACTATTCCTCAACTCGCAGGCCCGGAAGGGGCCTGCGTTGCGAAGTGCAGAAGCTGCTTTCAGGAGCTCCTGACAGGTGGTCTATCGACAGGACCTTCGCTTTCTTGACGCCGGCCTGCGGCACATGACACAGTCTACTGGGGGCGATGAGCAAGTAGACTGGAGGCACCCGAATCCACGCCAAACCCTGCCCCAAGGCGTTGGCGCCCCAGCCTCGCCAGCGACGATGCCGGCCAACGCCGTGAACCTGACCATTCCGCCAAGGCGAGGTTTGGTAACCACGTTCCTCCTGCTCGCCGTGCTCAGGTGTCGTTGTTCGTACGCATCGGCCGGTCCCGCAGCGGGTCCGGCCCGGTTGCCCGACCTGCTGCGCGCGCGCGGCTTCACCGCCGAGGACGCCACCGGCATCGCGCATGGCAACTTTCTCCGCTACTTGCGCGACGCCTGGTCCGGAGAGGAAATCGACTGGGTTGCCTCTGCCCTGCCAACCGGGCCAGGCTCCCCGAGTGCCAAGGAGAGCGGGTCTCCATGAGTTCCGTGAACTCGCGCGCCTTCGCGTGATGGCGGAAGAAGCTGCCCGATGAATCCCCCCCCACCTGCGTC